>NZ_JBHYMK010000087.1:0-23649 GCF_042743065.1 Streptomyces sp. NPDC058872 | reverse complement strand
GCACACACGGTGCCACGGGCCCCTTCGACTGCCGAAGACGCCTCCTGCGGACTCAGGCGTCCGCGTCGGCGTCCCGGCGCAAGCGCGGCTTCAAGTCCTTGAAGCGCGCCAGCAGACCGTTGACGAAGGTCGGGGAGTCGTCGGTGGAGAACTCCTTGGCGAGCTGCACCGCCTCGTCGATCGCCACCGCGTCGGGCGTGCCGTCCTCCCAGATCACCTCGTACGCACCGAGGCGCACGATGTTCCGGTCGGCGACGGGCATGCGGTCGAGGTCCCAGTCCACCGCATAGGTGGCGATGAGCTCGTCGATCCGCGCCACGTGGGCCGCGTACCCCTCGACCAATTGCATGGTGAATTCGTTGACCGGCGGCTGACGGTCGTCGGACCGCGCGAGCCGGATCTGGTCCGCGAGGACATCCCGGACGGAAGCTTCGCGCTGGTCGGCCTCGAAGAGGATCTGGAAGGCCCGCCTGCGGGCCTTGCTCCGAGCGGCCACGGTTAGTCGTTCACCCGGCCGAGGTAGTCGCTCGTGCGCGTGTCGACCTTGATCTTCTCACCGGTGGTGATGAAGAGCGGGACCTGGATCTCGTGGCCGGTCTCCAGCGTGGCGGGCTTGGTGCCACCGGTGGAACGGTCACCCTGGACACCGGGGTCGGTGTGCTGGATCGTCAGCACCACGGCGGCGGGGAGCTCGACGTAGAGCACCTCGCCCTCGTGCTGCGCGACGGAGGCGGTGAAGCCCTCGACCAGGAAGTTGGCGGCGTTGCCGACGGCCTTGCGGTCGACGTGCAGCTGGTCGTACGTCTCCATGTCCATGAAGACGAAGTAGTCGCCGTCCATGTAGGAGAACTGCATGTCACGGCGGTCGATGGTGGCCGTCTCGACCTTCACACCCGCGTTGAAGGTCTTGTCGACGACCTTGCCGGACAGCACGTTCTTGAGCTTGGTGCGCACGAAGGCCGGGCCCTTGCCGGGCTTGACGTGCTGGAACTCGACGACGGACCAGAGCTGGCCGCCTTCGAGCTTGAGCACCATGCCGTTCTTGAGGTCGTTCGTGGAAGCCACGGTTGCGGAATCTCCTGGACTGACGTGGGACCTCGGAGGCGTACGCGCCTTACAGCGCGAGCAACTCCTTGGTCGTGATGGTGAGTAGCTCGGGTCCGCCGTCCGCCTCCTGGCGCACGACGAGCGTGTCATCGATCCGGACCCCGCCCCGGCCCGGGAGGTGGACCCCCGGTTCGACGGTGACCGGCACACAAGCGTCCAGTTTACCCATGGCCGAGGGTGAGAGCTGCGGGTCCTCGTCGATTTCGAGCCCCACCCCGTGCCCGGTGAGCGGCACGGCGGCCTCCGCGTGCCCCGCGGCGTCCAGGATCTGGCGGGCCGCCCGGTCCACGTCCCGGTACTCCGCACCCGGTGCGAGGGACTCCCGGCCGGCCCGCTGAGCGGCGAAGACGAGCTCGTACAACTCGATCTGCCAGTCGGCGGGAGTGGTGCCGATGACGAAGGTGCGGCCGATCTCGCACCGGTAGCCGCGGTAGTCGGCGCCGAGGCAGACGGAGAGGAAATCGCCTTCTTCGACCCGGCGGTCGGTCGGCCGGTGCCGCCGGCGCCCCGAGTGCGGGCCGGTGGCCACCGAGGTGGGGAAGGCCGCCCCGTCCGCGCCGTGGTCCACGAGGCGACGCTCCAGCTCCAGGGCGAGGTGGCGCTCGGTACGCCCGACGAGGATCGACTCCAGGAGTTCGCCGAGGGCCTGGTCGGCGATCTCGGCCGCGATGCGGAGGCAGGCGATCTCGTCCTCGTCCTTGACGATCCTGAGCTGCTCCACGGCACAGGCCAGGTCGGCGAGGTGGGGTCCGGGCGCGACGGCGCCCATCGCCCGGTGCCGGGTCACCGTCAGGTGGTGCTCCTCGACGGCGAGCGCATCGGCGCCGGCCCGATGGGCCAGTTCGACGGCGGTGACCGCCGGGTCTCCGCCCCCGGTGGGCATGACCTGCTGTCGGAGCAGCTCGTCGAGCCGCCCGTCGGCCGGTTCGCCGCCGGGTGCGACCGGGCGGAGCAGGACGTCCGCCTCCGGCTCCGGGCCGACGAGCAGCACGGCGCCCGGCGGCGAGCCGCCGGCGAGGTAACGGACGTTGGCGGGGCGGGAGACCAGGGCCGCCGTGCTGCCTGCGGCCGCGCACCGGTCGCGCAGCCGTACCCGGCGGTCCGCATACACCTCTGACATGCTCCGAGCCTACGAGCAGCCGGCCACGGCGGCCTGTTCAGGACGACCATCCGGGCACGGCCGCCACGGGTCACCAGGCGGGCGGACTCGCGATCGCCCGGGCCAGGACGTCGTCGAGCATCCGGGCGGTGGTCTCGACGTCGTGGGTGGAGTTGTCGATGATCGGCAGGCCCGAGCCGTACCAGCCGGCCATCCTGCCGTGGATGGCGGCGACCTCCTCGTCCGAGAGGCGCCGGTTGCCACTGCGCTCGGCATTGCGTTCCAGCACGACCTCCAGGCCGGGCAGCAGGACGACGGGCAGCAGACCGGGTCCGACGTGCCGCTTCCAGCCGCCGAGGCCCACGACGGGCCGGTCGGGAAAGACGGCGTCGTCCACGATGCAGGAGATCCCGTTGGCGAGGAAGTTGCGGGCGGCGAAGCCGCAGGTGCGGCGGGCGAGTCGGTACTGCGCTTCGGAGTGCTCGTTCCAGCCGGACTGCGGGTCGGCGAAGCCGGAACAGACCCACTCGCGGACGTCATCGAGGCTGATGTGCGCGGTCGGCACGCGGCGGCGCTGCGCCCAGTGCCGGGCGACGGTCGTCTTGCCCGCACCGGCGGGACCGATGAGCAGTACGGCGAGCGTCGCCGCGCCGGTCCCGGAACCGTGCTCCGGGACCGGGGCGGGCGAGGTGCCCACGGGCGGCGGGACCTGCCCGGTGAGGTCCGCGCGCGGAGGAGCAGGGGGGTGCCGAGGGGCCGCGGCCGGCGGTGCGGCTGAGGGGTGCCGGGGGACAGCGGCGTGCGGCACTCCTGCGGGGTACTGGGGCACGGTGCCGGGCCGGGGGCCCGCCGGGTGCTGCGGCGTGCCGCCGGTGGCCCCCCAGCCGGGCGGCACCGGCGGTGGCGGCGCGTGCGCGGGCCGGGAAGGACCGGCCGGTGCCACGGGGTGCGCCCCGGGCCGGGGCACGGCGGGCGACTGCGGCGGTCGGGAGGCGACCGCCGGGGGAACGGGCGGCTGCCCGGCCGGTTCCCCGACCGCTCCCGGAGCGAATTCCGCCCCGGACGCCGGGTCCGGTTTCGATCCGCTGCCGGGGGCGCTCCCCCGGTCCGCCCGCTCGGGCGGTGGCAGCGGGCCCCCCACTGCGTGCTGCATCCGGCGCCACTCCGTCTCGTACACCTGCTCGCTCCTCGGACCGGTGTGTCCGGGGAGACGGAACGTTACCGTCCCCGCCCCGTCCGAAGGAGAAACGGTCGGGGACGCCCCCTGGTGCCCGTGTCCTCAGTCGGCGAGTTCCTCGGCGAGCGCCCGCAGCGCCAACCGGTAGGAACCGATCCCGAAGCCGGCGACCGTCCCGGTCGCCACGGCCGCGATGACCGAGGTGTGTCGGAACTCTTCGCGGGCGTACGGGTTCGAGATGTGCACCTCGATCAGGGGGGCGGTCCGCTGGGCGGCCGCGTCCCGCATCCCGTACGAGTAGTGCGTGAAGGCACCGGGGTTGATCACCACCGGAACCGATCCGTCCGCTGCCTCGTGCAGCCAGCGGATCATCTGGCCCTCGTCGTTGGTCTCCCGGACGTCGACGTCGAAGCCGAGCTCCGCGCCGAGCGTGCGGCAGGAGTCGACGAGCCCCTTGTAGGAAGTGGCTCCGTAGATGTCGGGTTCGCGGGAGCCCAGGCGGCCCAGGTTCGGGCCGTTCAGCACGAGGACCGGACGGCCCGTACGCACCTCGCTCACGCGGACACCTCGCCGTAGGCCGCGATCAGCACGGCCGGGTCGGGGCCCTCCAGGACGGTCGGCTTGCCGAGCCCGTCCAGGACGATGAAGCGCAACAGGTCACCGCGGGACTTCTTGTCGACCCGCATCGTCTCCAGGAGCTTCGGCCACTGGTCACCGCGATAGGTGAGCGGCAGTCCGACGGACTCCAGGATCGCCCGGTGCCGGTCGGCGGTGGCGTCGTCGAGGCGCCCGGCGAGGCGGCCGAGCTCGGCGGCGAAGACCATGCCGACGGAGACGGCGGCACCGTGGCGCCACTTGTACCGTTCGTTCTTCTCGATGGCGTGGGCGAGGGTGTGGCCGTAGTTGAGGATCTCCCGACGGCCGGACTCCTTGAGGTCGCCGGAGACGACCTCGGCCTTGACCTTGATCGAGCGGACGAGCAGCTCGGCGGTGTGCGGCCCGGTGGGGGTGCGGGCGCCTTGCGGGTCCTCCTCGATGAGGTCGAGGATCACCGGGTCGACGATGAAGCCGGCCTTGATGATCTCCGCGAGACCGCTGACGTAATCGTGCACCGGCAGGGAGTCGAGCGCCGCGAGGTCGCACAGCACCCCGGCCGGCGGGTGGAAGGCTCCGACGAGGTTCTTACCCTCGGCGGTGTTGATGCCCGTCTTGCCGCCGACGGCGGCGTCGACCATGGCCAGGACCGTGGTCGGCACCGCGATCCAGCGCACGCCCCGCAGCCAGGTGGCCGCCACGAAGCCCGCCAGGTCGGTGGTGGCACCGCCGCCGACGCCGACGACGACGTCGCTGCGGGTGAAACCGGTCTGCCCCAGTGCCTTCCAGCAGTAGGCGGCGACCTCGGCCGTCTTCGCCTCCTCGGCGTTCGGCACCTGGATGGCGACCGCCTCGTAGCCCTGGTCGGCGAGGTCGGCGCGGAGCGCCTCGCCGGTCTCGGCGAGCGCCTCCGGGTGGATCACGGCGACCCGCTTGGCCTGGGTGCCGATGAGACCGGGGAGCTCGCCGAGCAGCTGCCGCCCGACCAACACCTCGTACGGGTCCGTTCCCGCGGAACCGCCGACCTGGATGCGGGTCACCTGGTCCTGCTCCGTCATACGTCCTTCAACTCCAGTGCGTCGAGGACCGCCTGGGCGACCTCTTCGGGGGTGCGGTCGTCCGTGGCGACGACGACTCGTGCGACTTCGGTGTACAGGTGCCGGCGCGCCTCCATCAGCTCGCGCCACTGGCGGCGCGGATTGACGGCGAGCAGCGGGCGGGCGGTGTTGAGTCCGACCCGGCGTACGGCCTCCTCGACGTCCATGGAGAGGTACGCGACGGGCCGGCCGGTCAGCAGGGCGCGGGTGTCGGGGTCGAGGATCGCGCCCCCGCCGAGGGAGAGGACACCGGTGTGCTCCGCGACGGCCGTGGCGACCGCGGCCCGCTCCAGGGCCCGGAAGTGCTCTTCGCCGTCCTCGACGAAGATGTCGGAGATCTCCCGTCCCTCGGCGGCGACGATGTCGGCGTCGGTGTCCCGGTAGGGCGCGCCGAGCCGTGCGGCCAGCAGCGCACCCACCGTGGACTTGCCGGAGCCCATGGGGCCGACGAGGACGATCTGGGGACCGCCGGTCACCGGATGTGGAGGTTGTCGAGGTAGGACCGGACGTTGCGGCGGGTCTCGGGCACGCTGTCCCCGCCGAACTTCTCCAGCACCGCATCCGCCAGCACCAACGCCACCATCGCCTCCGCGACGATGCCGGCCGCCGGAACCGCACACACGTCAGAACGCTGGTGATGGGCCGCGGCCACCTCGCCCGTGGCCACGTCCACCGTGGCCAACGCACGCGGAACCGTCGCGATCGGCTTCATCGCCGCCCGCACCCGCAGCAACCCGCCCGTGCTCAGACCGCCCTCGGTCCCGCCCGAACGCCCCGAGGCACGGCCCAGGCCCTCCTCGGTCCGCACGATCTCGTCGTGCGCCCGCGACCCCGGCACCCGCGCCAACTCGAAGCCGTCGCCCACCTCGACGCCCTTGATCGCCTGAATGCCCATCAGCGCACCCGCCAACCGGGCGTCGAGCCGCCTGTCCCAGTGCACGTGCGACCCCAGGCCCACCGGCACCCCGTAGGCCAGCACCTCCACGACACCGCCCAGCGTGTCGCCGTCCTTGTGGGCCTGGTCGATCTCCGCGACCATCGCCTTCGACGCGTCCGCGTCCAGGCAACGCACCGGATCCGCGTCCAAGCGCTCCACGTCGCCCGGAGTCGGGTACACCCCGTACGGAGCCTTCGCCGATGCGAGCTCCACCACGTGGCTCACGATCTCGACTCCGGCCGCCTCCTTCAAGAACGACCGGGCCACGGCCCCCAACGCCACGCGTGCGGCCGTCTCCCGCGCGCTGGCCCGCTCCAAGATCGGCCGCGCCTCGTCGAAACCGTACTTCTGCATGCCGGCCAGATCCGCGTGCCCCGGACGCGGTCGCGTCAACGGCGCATTGCGCCCCGTCTCCTTCAGTTCCGAAGGATCCACCGGATCGGCCGACATCACCTTCTCCCACTTGGGCCACTCCGTGTTCCCGACCATCACCGCAACCGGAGAACCCAACGAAAGCCCGTGCCGCACACCGCCGAGGAACGTGATCTCGTCCTGCTCGAACTTCATCCGCGCACCGCGCCCATAACCCAAACGACGCCGCGCCAGGTGGTCGGCCACCAGCTCAGTGGTGACCGGAACACCAGCCGGAAGACCCTCCAGGGTCGCGACCAACGCGGGTCCGTGGGACTCCCCGGCGGTCAGCCAACGCAACCTGCTCAACGATGCTCCTCATGCTCGCGCCTGGCACTGCGACGGCGCGACCGGGTGCGCGGCCCGGGCCCGCCACCTCCGATCCTCCCATGCCCCGGGGGTTTCCCCGGCCCGGGTCCAAGGGGCGGACCCTGCGTGCCGTGCTGCTCGGGAGGGAGCACAGCCCTGAGCACGGCCCGCCGGTCGAGCAGGGGGCGTGCCTGTGCGGCTCAGGACGGGGAGAGCGCGCTCTCCCCCGCCGCGCGCATCGCCGCGAGCGGGGCCTCGGGCATTCCCGTCATCTGTTCGACCTGGAGGACGGCCTGGTGCACGAGGAGGTCGAGGCCGCCGACCACCCGGCCGCCGCGCTCGGACCAGGCGGCGGCGAGCGGAGTGGGCCAGGGGTCGTACAGCACGTCGAAGAGGGTGCCGACCCGGTCCGGTACGGCGGTCGCCAGGGCGTTCGTGGTGCCGGCCGGGGTGGTCGCGATGACCAGCGGCGCGTCGAAGGCCTCCGCGGCCCGTTCCCAGTCGACGGTGCGGACCTCCACGGCCAGTCGTTCGCCCCAACCGCGCATCTCCTCGGCCCGTGCCTCGCTCCGCACATAGGCGGTGACGGGGCCCGTGCAGATCCGGGCGAGGGCGGCGAGGGCGGAGGAGGCGGTCGCACCGGCTCCGAGGACGGCTGCCGACTCCACCTTCTCGACGCCCCGCTCCCGCAGGGCGGCGATCATGCCGGGGACGTCGGTGTTGTCGCCGATTCGACGGCCGTCCTCCCGGAAGACGACCGTGTTGACGGCTTCCACGGAGGCGGCCGTGTGGCTGATCTCGTCGAGCAGGGGGATGATCGCGCGCTTGAGCGGCATGGTCAGGGAGAGCCCGGCCCAGCTGTCGTCCAGTGCGGCGACGAAGCCCGGCAGCGCGTCCTCGGTCACCTCGAAGCGCTCGTACGACCAGCCCTCGAGACCGAGCTCGGCGTACGCGGTCCGGTGCAGGACCGGGGAGAGCGAGTGGGCGATGGGCGAACCGAGGACGGCCGCGCGGTGCTGCTGGCTCACTGGCCCTGCTTCCGTTGCTTCTCGTACTCCGCGACGTTCCGGTTGTGCTCCTCGTTCGTCACGGAGAAGACGGTCTTGTTCTCGTTGATCGACACGAAGTAGTACCACGGACCGTCGGCGGGGTTCATCGCCGAGTTGAGGGCTTCGACGCCGGGGTTGCTGATGGGGCCGGGGGTGAGGCCCTTCACGTCGTAGGCGTAGGTGTTGTACGGGTCCTTGATCTTGCGCATGGCGTCGACGGTTCCGACATCGAGGGTGCTGGTGCCCTTGAGGTAGTTCACCGTGGAGTCGAACTCCAGACGTCCCGCGGTCTGCGTGTTGCCCGGCTTGAGGCGGTTGTAGACCACCCGCGCGACCTTGTCGAAGTCGTGCTTGTACTTGCCCTCCACCTGCACGAGGCTCGCGACCGTCAGCACGTCCCACGGTCCCTGGAGGCCCAGCTCCTTCGCCTTCGCGTCCAGGTCGAGCTTGCCGTACTCCTGGTTCGCGCGGGCGACCATCTTGCGCAGGGCGTCCTCGGGCTTGCTGCCCTTGGCGACGGGGTAGCTCGCCGGGAAGAGGAAGCCTTCCAGGGGGTCCTTGACGTCCTCGTGGTTCTTGGCCCAATCGGGCAGGCCCAGGGAGCCCGCCTTCTCACGGGCGATGCCCTTGGTGGTGCCTTCCTTGAGGCCGAGGCGCTCGTCGAGCTGTGCGTACACCCAGGCGTTGCGCTTGCCCTCGGGGATGACGAGGTTGGCCTGGCTCGCCGGATCGAGCATCAGCGTGACCGCACTGTCCGCCGACATCTCCTTCTTCAGCGTGTAGACGCCCGCCTGGATCGACAGGCCCTTGGGGTTGCGCTGCTGTGCCGAGACGAAGGCGTCGACGCTCTTGACCACGCCGGCCTTCTTGAGGATGTTGCCGATCTCGTAGCCGCCCGCGGCCTTCGGGATCTCGACCTGGACCTCACCGCTCCCGCTGCCCGCGAAGTCGGGGGCAGCACCGAACTCCCCCTGCCAGAACTGGTAGGCGAAGTAACCGGCACCGCCGACGCCTCCGGCCAGGACCAGCGCGACGACCAGGCAGGCCACGCCGTTCTTGCTCTTGCGCTTCTTCGTCTTGCTGCGGCGCTCGCGGTCGCCGTCGCGGGAGCCGCGGCCCCGTCCCGGCTCCTCGTCGTACTCCTCGTCTTCCTCTTCCGCCTCGGTGAAGAAGCGTTGCTTCTCCTCGGGTTCCCGGTCCGGTTCCGCCGGGTTCACCGGTGCCTCCGGCGCCCAGTCGACGACCGGCTCCGGCGGCTCCTGACGGCGGCCGGGCGGTTGGGGCGGCGGGTACGCCTCCGGGGTGCCGTAGAGGTCGGGGTTCTGCCCGCCGTAGGGGTCGGCCGGAGGCGCGGCGTACGCCATCGCGGCCTGGCCCGTCTCCCAGTTCCCGTCGTACTGCTGTCCGAGGTTCCCGGGCGTGTCGTAGCCGCCCGGGTGCCCCGCGCCGTACTGCTGTTCCTGGTACTGCTGCTGGTACTGCTGCTGTGGGTACTGCGGATCGACGTAGCCCTGCGGCTGCTGCGGGTGCTGCGCGTAGTGGCCGGGCTCGTGCCCCTGCTGGTAATGACCGGGTTCGTGCCCCTGCCCGTACTGGTCCGCGTACCCCTGCTCGCCGTGGCCGTACTGGCCGGGCTGCTGCGGGTACTGCTGCTGACCTTCCCACCCCTGGTCCCCGAAGAGCGGGTCCGCGGGGTGCCACGGTTCGGAGCCAGGGCCCCGGCCATACTCAGTCATCGATCCCCAAACAGCCGCGAGGCTTCCGGACGATCCGCCTCTACATAGTGCGGCAAGCTGTTCGAACACCGCCGCATCGCGCGGAACGTTACCGTATCGCGATCAGATGACCACTTCGACGCCCTCACCGGGCGGATTACCTGATACCCGTTCGGACTCAAGAGCGTTCTGAAGGATGATCACAGCGGCGGCCTGGTCGATGACCGACCGGCCCTTCTTCGACTTCACTCCGGATGCCCGGAGCCCTTGGGTCGCGGTGACCGTGGTCATCCGCTCGTCGACGAGCCGGACCGGCACCGGGGCGATGCCCTTCGCCATCTCGCGGGCGAAGGCGCGGACCTTGGTCGCGGCCGGCCCCTCCCGCCCGCTGAGCGAGCGGGGCAGGCCCACCACGACCTCGATCGGCTCGTACTCCTCGACGATCTGGCGCAACCGCCGGTGGGCGGCCGGGACGTCACGCCCCGGCACGGTCTCCACCGGCGTGGCCAGGACCCCGTCGGGGTCGCACGAGGCGACCCCGATCCGGGCGTCCCCGACGTCGACGGCGAGTCGTCGTCCTCGTCGCATCAGGCCGTTTCCACAACCAGGCGCTCGACGGCGGCGATGGCGTCACCGACCGCCTCCGGGTTCTGGCCGCCGCCCTGGGCGACGTCCGGCTTGCCGCCACCGCCACCACCGAGCGTCTTGGCCGCCGTACGGACCAGCTCGCCGGCCTTGAGGCCCCGCTCCCGGGCGGCCTCGTTCGTGGCGATGACCGTGAGCGGCTTGCCGTTGACCGTGGTGAACAGGGCCACGACGGCCGGGCGGCCACCGGAGATCCGGCCGCGCACGTCCAGCACCAGCTTGCGCAGGTCATCAGCGCCGGTGCCGTCCGGGACCTGGCCGGTGACGAGGGCGACACCGCGGACGTCCCGGGCGGAGTCGACGAGACCGGCGGCGGCCTGGAGGACCTTCTCCGCACGGAACTTCTCGATCTCCTTCTCGGCGTCCTTCAGCTTGCCGAGCATGGAGGAGATCTTCTCCGGAAGCTCCTCCGGACGGCCCTTGACCAGCTCCTGGAGCTGGGCGACGACCGTGTGCTCCTTGGCGAGGAAGTGGTACGCGTCGACGCCGACGAGGGCCTCGATGCGGCGCACGCCGGAGCCGATGGACGACTCTCCCAGCAGCTTCACCAGACCCAGCTGGGCGGTGTTGTGGACGTGGGTGCCGCCGCACAGCTCCTTGGAGAAGTCGCCGATGGTGACGACGCGGACCTGCTCGCCGTACTTCTCGCCGAACTCGGCGATGGCGCCCTGGCGCTTGGCCTCGTCGATCGGCATGACCTCGGCGTGGACCTCCAGCTCGCGCCCGAGGACCTCGTTGATCTTCTGCTCGACGTCCGTGAGGACCGTGCCGGGGACGGCGTTCGGCGAACCGAAGTCGAAGCGGAAGCGACCGGGCTGGTTCTCGGAACCGGCCTGGGCGGCCGTCGGGCCGAGGGCGTCGCGCAGCGCCTGGTGGGTGAGGTGGGTGGCCGAGTGGGCACGGGCGATGGCCCGGCGTCGCGTGACGTCGATGGCGGCGTAGGCGGTGGCGCCGACGGTCACCTCGCCGACCTGCACGGAGCCCTTGTGCACCGACACGCCCGGCACCGGCTGCTGCACGTCGCGGACCTCGATGACCGCGCCGCTGTGCAGCTTGATGCGGCCCTGGTCGGCGATCTGGCCGCCGCCCTCGGCGTAGAACGGGGTGCGGTCGAGGACGACCTCGACCTCGTCGCCCTCGGAGGCGGCCGGCGAGGGAACGCCGTTCACGAGGAGGCCCACGACCGTGGTCTCGCCCTCGGTGTTGGTGTAACCGGTGAACTGGGTGGCACCGCTGCTGTCGGCGATCTCCCGGTACGCGGTGACGTCGGCGTGCCCGGTCTTCTTGGCCTTGGCATCGGCCTTGGCCCGGTCCCGCTGCTCCTTCATCAGGCGGCGGAAGCCGTCCTCGTCCACCGAGAGGCCCTGCTCCGCGGCCATCTCCAGGGTGAGGTCGATCGGGAAGCCCCAGGTGTCGTGGAGCAGGAACGCCTTGTCGCCGGCGAGGACGGTGCCGCCGGCGGCCTTGGTCTCGGTGACGGCGGTGTCGAGGATGTTGGTGCCGCCCTTGAGGGCCTTCAGGAAGGCGGCCTCTTCGGCGAGGGCGACCGTCTCGATGCGCTTGCGGTCGGTGACCAGTTCCGGGTACTGCTCGCCCATCGTGTTGATCACGGTGTCGACGAGGTCCTTGACGACCGGACCGGTGGCACCGAGCAGGCGCATGTTGCGGACGGCGCGGCGCATGATGCGGCGCAGCACGTAGCCGCGACCCTCGTTGCCCGGGGTCACCCCGTCGCCGATGAGCATCACGGAGGTGCGCATGTGGTCGGCGACCACGCGGAGCGAAACGTCGCTGTCGTGGGCCTTGCCGTAGTCGACGCCGGTCAGCTCGGTGGCCTTGTCGATGACGACCTTGAGGGTGTCCGTCTCGTACATGTTCTGGACGCCCTGGAGGATCATCGCCAGGCGCTCCAGGCCGAGGCCGGTGTCGATGTTCTTCGACGGCAGTTCGCCCAGGATCGGGAAGTCCTCCTTGGAGGAGCCCTCGCCTCGCTCGTACTGCATGAAGACCAGGTTCCAGATCTCCACGTACCGCTCGTCGTTGACGGCGGGGCCGCCCTCGACGCCGAACTCGGGACCGCGGTCGTAGTTGATCTCGGAGCAGGGACCGCAGGGGCCCGGGACGCCCATCGACCAGTAGTTGTCCTTCTTGCCGAGGCGCTGGATCCGCTCGGCCGGGACGCCGACGACGTCGCGCCAGATCTGCTCGGCCTCGTCGTCCTCCTGGTAGACCGTGATCCAGAGCTTCTCCGGCTCGAGCCCGTAGCCGCCGTGCTCGACCGGGGTGGTCAGCAGCTCCCAGGCGAGCTTGATGGCGCCTTCCTTGAAGTAGTCGCCGAAGGAGAAGTTGCCGCACATCTGGAAGAACGTGCCGTGCCGGGTGGTCTTGCCGACCTCCTCGATGTCCGGCGTGCGCACGCACTTCTGCACGCTGGAGGCGCGCGTGAACGGCGGCTTCACCTCGCCCAGGAAGTAGGGCTTGAACGGCACCATGCCGGCCGGGACGAGCAGCAGAGTCGGGTCGTCCGCGATGAGCGACGCCGAAGGGACGACGGTGTGCCCGCGCTCCTCGAAGAAGCTCAGCCAGCGGCGGCGAATTTCAGCCGACTCCATCAGTGGTCCTCATTCCGGTTGAACGAACTCGTAGGCATCTTGGAAAACGAATGTGCGGTCGATCGCGCAGCGGGGCCGAGCACGCCCCTCCGGCGCGGCTCCGGTAGCTCCCGTCCCCGGTCGTCGGGGGCGTCGAGGCCGAGCGCCTCGCCCAGTTCGACCTCCCGCTGGACCATGCCCGCCCTCACGTCGAGGGCGAAGTCCTTGATTCGGTGGCCGGTTTCGAGTGCCTTGTTGGCCGCCTGGGCCGCGAGGCTCTCGGGGGTCAGCTGCTTCAGCTTGCGGTTGACCTTGGTGGTGGCCCACACACCGGCGGCGGCGCCGGCCGTGAACCAGAACGTGCGGCGGAACATCGCGGCTCAGCCCTTCTGCTTCCGTCGTCGCGCGGACGGCACGGTACGACCGACGATCACGGTACGACGGGCGGTGGCGCGCGGCGCGCCCTCGGCTTCCCGACCGCGCCCGAGCGCACGGCGGACGCCGTAGCCGAAGGCGGCCACCTTGACGAGCGGCCCGCCGAAGGTGGAGGCGACGGTGGTGGAGAGCGCGGAGGCGTTGGAGGTGACCTCCTGGACGTCCGTGGCGATGGCGTCGACCCGGTCGAGCTGGGTCTGCGCCGAGCGCACGGTCGCGGAGGCGTCGGCCAGCAGGGGAACGGCCTGCTCGGTCACGTCCGCCACCAGCTTGGTGGTGGCCCTGAGCGTCTGTGCCAGCCTCGCCAACACCACGGCGAGGAAGGAGACGAGGATCGCCCAGAACACGGCCACCAGGATCCCGGCAACCTCTCCACCGGTCACTCTGCACCGCTCTCTGTTGTCGTGGGGCCTTGTGAAAAGTCGTCTCCCGACCCTATCGCGCCCCGGCCGTACCGCCGTACCGCATTACCGCCCGTGGGACGGGAGTTGCGGGAAGTCGATTGTACGGAGCGCACGGGGGTGAGTACGCTCCGTGTCCCATGCGACGGAGCAATCTCCCGGCGGAGCTGAACCGGTTCGTCGGGCGGGCCACCGAGCAGGCGTCCCTGAAGGCGCTCCTCACGGCTTCCCGCCTGGTCACGGTCGTGGGCGTGGGCGGGGTCGGCAAGACGCGGCTCGCGCTGCGGACCGCCGCGGAAACACGACAGCGCTACGCCGACGGGGTGCGGCTCGCCGGGTTGGCGTCGCTGCGCGACCCGGACCTGATCGGGCACGCCCTGGTGGAGGCGCTCGGACTGACCGACCACACGCCGAGGCCCCCGGAACAGGTGCTGGTCGAGCACCTCGCCGAGCGGCGGATGCTGCTGGTGGTCGACGGTTTCGAGCACCTGGTGGAGCACTGCGCCCCGCTGGTCCGGGACCTGCTCGCCGGTGCACCCGGGCTCACCGTGCTCGCGGTCGGCCGGCGCCCCCTGAAGGTGGCAGGCGAAGCGGTGTTCCCCCTGGCTCCGATGGGCGAGGCGGACGCGGTGGCGCTCCTCGCAGAGCGGGCCGCGGAGGCGGGTGCGCCGGTGGCCCCGGACCCACCGGCGTCCGGGACGGGGGCGCCCGGGGACCTGGATGCCCGGCCGAACGGCGTGCGGGAGCTGTGCCGACGGCTCGACGGCATCCCCCTGGCCCTCGAACTGGCCGCCGGACGGCTCCCGCTGCTCTCCGTCGAGCAGGTGCTGCAGCGCCTCGACGACCGCTTCCGCCTGCTGACGGACGGGGAGCGCGGAGTGCTCCCCCGCCACCGGACGCTGCGTACCGCGATCGGCTGGAGTCACGAACTGTGCACCCCGGAGGAGCGGCTGCTCTGGGCGCGCCTCTCGGTGTTCGCCGGCCCCTTCGACCTGGAGGCGGTGGAGTACGTGTGCGGGAGCCCGGAACTGCCGCCGGACCGGGTCCTGGAGCACCTCGGGGGGCTGCTCGCGCAGTCGCTGGTCTCGCGGGAGGACACCCCGGTGGGCCCCGTCTACCGGCTCTTGGACACGGTCGCCGCGTACGGGGCCGAGTGGCTGGCGGCGCTCGACGACACGGAACGGGTGCGGCGACGGCACCGCGACTGGTACGTGGGCCTCGCCACCTGGTGCGAGTTGGAGTGGTTCGGCCCGCACCAGACGGAAGTGGCGGCCCGGGCGGACCTGGCCCTGCCCGATCTGCGGGCGGCGCTCGACCTGTGCCTCGAACTCCCGGAGGAGGCCCACCTCGCCCAGCACCTGGCCGGCACGCTCTGGTTCGCCTGGGTGGGCTGCGGGCGCCTCGCGGAGGGGCGGCACTGGCTGGAGCGGTCGCTCGCCTCGGAATCCGGGCACGAGGAGGCACGGCTGAAGGCCCTGTGGGTGCTCGGGTACGTGTCGGTGCTCCAGGGCAACGGGACGGCGGCAGTGGCGGCGCTCCACGAGTGCCGGGAGCGCGCCAGGTCCTCCGGGAACGCGCTGGCGGAGGCCTATGCGACGCACCGCATGGGCTGTCTCGCGCTGCTCTCGGACGAGCTGCCGCGGGCCGAGGAACTCTTCGGGCGGGCGATCGACGCCTACCGGGACCTCGGCGAGCTGAACAGCAACGTGCTGATGGCACGGGTCGAGCTGGCAATGGCACGGGCCTTCCGGGGCGACCTGGAGGGGGCGGTCGCGATCTGCCGGGAGGTGCGGGAGGCCTGCGAGGAGCGCGGAGAACTGTGGACCCGGGCCTACGCGCTGTACGTCCTGGCGTACTCGGCGTGGAACCGGGACGCATTCGAGGAGGCGCGGGAGCTGCTGACCACGTGCGTCTCGATCAACCACGCCTTCCACGACCTGGTCGGTCTCGTGCTGGCGGTCGAACTGCTCGCGCTGGTGACGGCGAGCGAGGGGAACCCGACGGAGGCGGCGGTCCTCCAGGGGGCCACGGTGCCGGTGTGGGACGCGGTCGGCATCAGGCTCTTCGGCTCGGTGGCCTTCGGCGGTCCCGGGGCGCTGTGCGAGCGCCGGGCCACGGAGGAGATGGGAGCCGAAGCGTACGGCGTTGCGGTCCGGGAGGGGCAGGCCCTCCCGCTGGACGCGGCCGTGGCACGGGCGCTCGCCGGGTGGCGGGCCCCCCGCCCCGACGGCCGGGCGGAAGCGTCTGCTCCGCGTCCTTTCCGCACGGCGCGGGCGATGAGGGCACCGGGAACGCGGAAGCCCGCCGGCTCCCCCTCCGACGAGGGCGGGGAAGCGGCGGGCTGAACACCGCGGGGGTGGTACTGCTGCCGTGCTGGAATCAGCGGGCGTAGTACTCGACGACCAGCTGCTCGTCGCAGATGACCGGGATTTCCTTGCGGTTCGGGTCGCGGTCGAGGCGGAAGGCCAGGGCCTTCAGGTTGACCTGCAGGTAGCGCGGGGTCTCGCCGTCGGCGGCGAAAGCACCCTCGCGGGCCATCTCGAACAGCGGCTTGGTGCGGCTGCGCTCGCGGACCATCACGACGTCGTCGGGACGGACGCGGAACGACGGCTTGTCGACCTTGCCGCCGTTGACCTGGATGTGGCCGTGCACGACCATCTGGCGGGCCTGGTAGATGGTGCGGGCGATGCCCGAACGCAGGACCAGGGCGTCGAGGCGACGCTCGAGCTCGACGACCAGCGCCTCGCCCGTCTTGCCCTCGGCCTTCTTGGCGCGGTCGTAGGCGCGCGCCATCTGGCGCTCGCTGATGTCGTACTGGGCGCGCAGGCGCTGCTTCTCCAGCAGACGGACCTTGTAGTCCGAGTTCTGCTTGCGGCCGCGGCCGTGCTCGCCCGGCGGGTAGGGGCGGGCCTCGAAGTACTTGACGGCCTTCGGGGTCAGCGCGATGCCGAGGGCACGCGACTTCTTGACCTTGGGACGGGACTGGTTCGGCATGAACCAACCTCTCTATCTGTACGAATACGGCTTCACCAGGGTTAGGGAGGTCGCATCCGCAGCCGGGAAACCCGCCTGGTCCGTACGGGACGGACCTGCCGGGCAGCCGCTCCCAGGTCTGGGCACATACGTGCAGCACGCGAACGACCCACCGCCGTTCCCGGGAACCGGGTGATGGTGGGTTGCACGCGACACCTTCGAAGGTGCGCGACGCTCCTGGACACCCCGCCCGAGGGCAGGGTCTCCGGCTGACTGTCCCGTTCTGGTGGTGCCGACCGGAGCCGGTCACGGGACGCAGCGATCCGGACCAGTGTACCGGGTCCGTGCGGTACCCCCGCACGGGGACCGGTGGGCGGGCCCCGGCCCGCGGGCGTGCGGGAAGGACCGGGGCCGGGCGGGGCCGGGCACGCGGAGCGGGGGGCGGGTCTACTCGGCGCCCTTCAGCCGGGCCCGCACCCTCTCCACCACGTCCGCGTAGCGCGCCTCCGCGCCGTGGCGGGTGGGCGCGTAGTACTGGCGGCCGTGGATCGTGTCCGGGGCGTACTGCTGGGCCGCGATGCCGCCCGGTACGTCGTGCGGGTACACGTACCCCTGGGAGTGGCCCAGCTGCGCCGCCCCCTTGTAGTGGCCGTCCCTCAGGTGTGGGGGGACCGCTCCGGCGAGGCCGTTGCGCACGTCGGCGAGGGCGGCGCCGATCGCGGTCGTCGCGGTGTTGGACTTCGGTGCCAGCGCCAGGGCGATGGTGGCGTGGCTCAGGGTGAGCGCCGCTTCCGGAAAGCCGATCATGGCGACGGCCTGGGCGGCCGCGACCGCCAGCGGCAGGGCGTTGGGGTCCGCGAGGCCGATGTCCTCGCTCGCCGAGATCATCAACCGGCGGGCGATGAAGCGCGGGTCCTCCCCCGCCTCGATCATCCGCGCCAGATAGTGCAGGGCCGCGTCCACGTCCGAGCCTCGGATCGATTTGATGAGGGCGCTGGCCACGTCGTAGTGCTGGTCCCCGTCGCGGTCGTACGTCACGGCCGCGCGGTCGACGGTTTCCTCCACGGTCTGGAGGGTGATCTCCTCCTCCCCCTTGGCGATGGCGGCGCCGGCCGCGGCTTCCAAGGCGGTCAGGGCGCGCCGGGCGTCGCCACCGGCGACCCGCAGGAGGTGGGACCGGGCCCCCTCCGAGAGGGACACGGCCCCGCCGAGCCCCCGTTCACCGGTGAGTGCACGGGCCATCAGGCCCTTGAGGTCCTCGTCGGTGAGCGGCTCCAGGGTGAGGAGCAGGGAGCGGGAGAGCAGCGGGGAGATCACCGAGAAGTAGGGGTTCTCGGTGGTGGCGGCGATCAGCGTGACCCACCGGTTCTCCACGGCCGGCAGGAGCGAGTCCTGCTGGGCCTTGGAGAACCGGTGGATCTCGTCGAGGAAGAGGACGGTCTCCTTGCCGTAGCCGCCCGCCGCCCGCCGGGCGCCCTCGATGACGGCCCGGACCTCCTTGACGCCGGCGGTGATCGCGGACAGCTCGACGAAACGCTTGTTGGTGGCCTTCGACACCACGTAGGCGAGCGTGGTCTTCCCGATGCCGGGGGGACCCCAGAGGATCACCGAGGAAGCTCCGGCGGGTCCGCCGCTCCCGTCTCCGACGAGTCTGCGCAGGGGCGAGCCGGGCTTCAGCAGGTGCTGCTGACCGACCACCTCGTCGAGCGTGCGGGGACGCATCCGGACGGCCAGCGGGCTGCTGGCGGGGTCCTTCTCCTGGCGGTCTTCGGCTGCTGCGGTAAAGAGGTCGGGCTCCACGGTCATGAAGCCTAGGTCACCGCACCGACAGTGCGGTGCGCCGTCAGCCGGTCCAGAAGTCCCACCAGCGGGTCAGGATCAGCATGCCGATGATCCCGATGTGGAGGACGGGCAGGATCCAGGTGAACTCGTCGAAGAAGGTCTTCAGGCCGGCGGGAGCGGGGATCACGCCGTGGCGGACGTTGTGCGAGGTCACGTACCAGAACATGACGATGGTGGCGACCCAGGCCAGGCAGCACCACAGGCAGAGCGCGTTGATCTCGTACAGCGACTGGTACGTCAGCCAGGCGCAGAAGCCCACGCCGAAGAGGGTGCCGGCGTTGAGGCCGAGCCAGTACCAGCGGCGGTACCGGGCTCCGGCGAGCAGGCCCACCCCGATCGCGATCACCATGGAGTAGGCGACGAGCCCGAGCATGGGGTTCGGGAAGCCGAAGACCGAGGCCTGCTCGCTCTTCATGATGCTGCCGCAGGAGACGATCGGATTGAGGCTGCACCCCGGGGTGAAGTTGGGGTCCTCCAGGAGCTTGAACTTGTCGATGGTGATGACCCAGGCGGCGAGCAGTCCGGCCGCTCCGGTGACCACGAGCAGCCAGGAGAGGGCCCGGCTCGCCCCTATGGTGCCGCCGTCGTCCCGGCCGGGCGCCACCTCGTCCACCGCTGCCTTCGCCATGTCGCCTTTTCCCTCGCTCGATCGGCCTTGTGGGCACGGTCATTCTGCAACACCCGACGCGGCTCCGGCCGTTCGCCCGGGATAAGGACGGGCACGCGGAGGGGCCCGGACCACGTGCCGCGGTCCGGGCCCCTCCGTCCGTTCGGTGCGTCAGGCCAGCTTGGCCCGTACCGCTTCCAGCAGGCCGTCGAGGGTGACCGCCTGCTGCTCGCCGGAAGCCATGTCCTTGAGCTGCACCACGCCTTCCGCGAGGTCACGCTCGCCGGCGACGACGGCGAGGCGCGCACCCGAGCGGTTGGCGTCCTTCATGGCTCCTTTGAGGCCCTTGCCGCCGAAGGAGAAGTCGGCGGCGATGCCGGCCCGGCGGAGCTCGGTGACCTTGCCGAAGAGGAGGCGGCGCGCCTCGTCCCCGATGGCGACGGCGAAGACACTGGTGGTGCCGGGGACGTCGAGTTCGACCCCTTCCGCCTCCAGGGCGAGGACCGTGCGGTCCACGCCGAGCGCCCAGCCCACCGACGGCAGCGCGGGGCCGCCGATCATCTCGGAGAGGCCGTCGTAGCGACCGCCGCCGCCCACCGCGGACTGCGAGCCGAGGCCGTCGTGGACGAACTCGAAGGTGGTGCGGGTGTAGTAGTCGAGGCCGCGGACCAGCTTCGGGTCGTCCTCGAAGACGACGCCGGCAGCCGTGATCAGGGCGCGCACCTCCTCGTGGTACGCCTTGCAGCCGTCGCAGAGGTAGTCGCGCAGGAGCGGAGCGTCGGACAGCTGCTTCTGCACGGCCTCGCGCTTGTCGTCGAGGACGCGGAGGGGGTTGATCTCCGCACGGCGCAGGGTGTCCTCGTCGAGGTCGAGTCCGCGCAGGAAGGTCTGCAGGGCCTCCCGGTAGACGGGGCGGCACTCCTTGTCGCCGAGCGAGTTCAGCAGGATGCGGAAGTTCCGCAGGCCGAGCGAGCGGTACGCCTGGTCGGCCAGGATGATCAGCTCGGCGTCGAGCGCCGGGTCCTCGGCACCGATCGCCTCGGCGCCGACCTGCGAGAAGTGGCGGTAGCGGCCCTTCTGCGGGCGCTCGTAGCGGTAGTACGAACCGGAGTACCAGAGCTTGACCGGGAGGTTGCCCTGCTTGTGCAGGTTCGCCTCCAGGGCGGCGCGCAGCACGGACGCGGTGCCCTCCGGACGGAGGGCGAGCTTGTCGCCGCCCTTGGTCTCGAAGGCGTACATCTCCTTGCTGACGATGTCGGTCGACTCGCCGACGCCGCGGGCGAAGAGGCCCACGTCCTCGAAGCCGGGGGTCTCGACGTAGCCGTAGCCGGACTTCCTCAGCGGTGCGGAGATCGCCTCCCGCACCGCGAGGTACGTGGCGGAGTGGGGCGGGATCAGGTCGTACGTGCCCTTGGGGGCCTTGAAGGTGCTCACGAAAGTCGTCACATTCCTCGTCGGGGAGCTTCCGTGCTCCCGAGGCCGGCGGCCACCTGCCGCAGATAGGGGTTGGTGGCGCGCTCCTGGCCGATGGTCGTCTGGGGACCGTGTCCCGACAGCACCACGGTCGAGTTGTCGAGCGGCAGGCACACGCGGGCCAGCGACGCGAGCATCTCGTCCATGTCACCGCCGGGAAGGTCGGTGCGTCCGACGGAGCCGGCGAACAACAGGTCCCCGGAGAAGAACACGGAGGGGACCTCCGCGGTCTCGGGCATCCGGAAGGTCACCGACCCCTTGGTATGGCCGGGCGCATGGGCGACGGAGAACTCCAGACCGGCCAGCTTCAGCTCGGCGCCGTCGGCGAGCTCCCGCACGTCGTCGGGCTCTCCCACGGTCAACTCGCCCATGAGGGGCATCCCGATGGACCGGCCGAGGGCCTTCTCCGGGTCGCTCATCATGTAGCGGTCGGACGGGTGGATCCAGGCGGGGACGTCATGGGCCCCGCACACCGGTACGACGGAGGCGACGTGGTCGATGTGTCCGTGGGTGAGGACGACGGCGACGGGCTTGAGCCGATGCTTCTTCAGCGTCTCCTCGACTCCTCGGGCGGCCTGGTGGCCCGGGTCGATGATCACGCACTCCTCGCCTGCGGCGGGGGCGACCAGGTAGCAGTTGGTCCCCCAGGCCCCGGCGGGGAACCCGGCAATCAGCACGTTCGTCCTTAGTTGTCGTCCGGCCCAGGGCGCGGAAATCACGGAATGCGGCAGATCAGAGCCTACCGGCGGTGCCGGTTCCACAGCCAACCCGTATACCGTACGGGCACATCCGGCCAGGACAGGAACAGACGAGCGACAAGGAGCGGACCCGGTGGTCACCAGCGATCAGCGGCGGCGGCAGCTTGCCAGGGAGAAGTACGCGCGGCAGCAGCAGCGGCGGGAGGAGAACCAGCGCAGGGCGAAGCGCCGCAACACCGTCATCGCGGCCGCCCTCGCGGTGGTACTGGCCGCGGGCGGAGCCGTGTACGCCTCCGTGGCCCTGACGGACGACTCCTCGAAGGGCTCGGACAACGCGGGCGACGCCCCGACGAACACGCCCGAAGGCACGGAGCCGACGGCGAGCGCGTCGACGGGCACCGAGCCGAAGATGTCCGTGGACCAGAAGGCCTCGTACGCGATGGCCCTCAAGACGAACGAGGGCGACATCACGATCACCATGGACGCGGCGAAGACCCCGCACACGGTGAACTCCTTCAAGCACCTCGCCGACAAGAAGTACTTCGACGGGACCAAGTGCCACCGCCTCACCACCCAGAACATCTACGTGCTCCAGTGCGGCGACCCCCAGGGCGACGGCACCGGCGGCCCCGGCTACACGATCCCCGACGAGAACCTGGACGCCCTCGGCAAGGCGGGTGAGGACGGCTCGGTGACCTTCCCGGCCGGCACCGTCGCCATGGCCAACACCGGGCAGCCCGGCTCCGGGGGCTCCCAGTTCTTCCTCGTCTACAAGGACACCAAGCTGGCCCCGACCTTCACTCCCTTCGGGAAGCTGGACGCGTCCGGTCTCAAGGCGGTCCAGGACGTGGCCGCGGCGGGCGTCGAGGGAGGCGCCACGGACGGCGCCCCGAAGAAGCCGGTCACCATCGAGAAGGCCACCGTCGTCAAGAAGTGAGCCCGCGCGTCCGCACCGGCACGACTGCCGAATCTGGGTCGCGCTGAGTGCGGACAGCCGGGGCACGGTTCGCCTAGATTGGCGTAGTGCAGCGTGGGCCGTCGGTCACGCTGCGATGGCGGGCGAGGCCCGCCGGGAAACTGTGGACGATGCCCGCGGGGTACGACCCCGCGACGGCATCATGGTGAGGAGGCGCTGTGAGCAGCGACCCGTGGGGCCGCGTCGACGAGACGGGCACCGTGTACGTGCGGACGGCCGAGGGCGAGAAGGTCGTCGGATCGTGGCAGGCCGGCACCCCCGAGGAGGCCCTGGCCTACTTCGAGCGCAAGTACGAGGGCTTGGTGGTCGAGATCGGCCTCCTCGAGAAGCGGGTGAGAACCACCGATCTCTCGGCGAAGGACGCCACCGCGGCGATCGAGCACATCCGGCAGCAGGTCGACGAGCACCACGCCGTGGGCGACCTGGCCGCGCTGGCCGCCCGGTTGGACAAGCTCGTCGAGAGCGTCGACGCGCGCCGCGAGGAGCGGAAGGCCCAGAAGGCCAAGCAGACCGACGAGGCGCGCGCCGCGAAGGAGGCGCTCGTCACGGAGGCCGAGGAACTGGCCCAGAGCGAGCAGTGGCGGGCCGCGGGCGAGCGGCTGCGGGCGCTCGTCGACACCTGGAAGGGTCTCCCCCGGCTCGACCGCAAGTCCGACGACGAGCTGTGGCACCGCTTCTCGCACGCCCGATCGGCGTTCTCGAAGCGCCGCAAGGCGCACTTCGCGTCGCTGGACGCACAGCGCGAGGAGGCCCGCAAGGCGAAGGAGCGTCTGGTCGCCGAGGCGGAGTCGCTGTCGAACTCCACCGACTGGGGCAACACCGCGGCCCGCTACCGCGAGCTGATGACGGACTGGAAGGCGGCCGGCCGTGCCCAGCGCGAGCACGAGGACGACCTGTGGAACCGCTTCCGCGGCGCCCAGGACGTCTTCTTCGCAGCGCGCGGCGAGGTCTTCGCCGAGCGGGACGCCGAGCAGTCCGAGAACCTCAAGCTGAAGGAGGAACTCGCGGTCGAGGCCGAGAAGCTGGTGCCCGTGACGGACCTGAAGGCGGCGCGTGCGGCCTTCCGCTCCCTCAACGAGCGCTGGGAGGCCATCGGCCACGTCCCGCGTGACGCCCGACCCAAGGTCGAGGGCAGGATGCACGCGGTGGAGCGGGCCATCCAGGAGGCCGAGGAGGCCGAGTGGCGCCGGACGAACCCGGAGGCGCGTGCGCGTGCCGCGGGCCTGACCGGGCAGCTGCAGGACGCGGTCGAGAAGCTGCGCAAGCAGATCGACGCGGCCCGGGCCGCCGGCAACGACGCCAAGGCCGACAAGCTGGCGCGTGAGTTGGAGGGCCGCCAGGCCCTGCTCGACCAGGCGCTGAAGGGCCTGGAGGAGTTCGGCGGCTGAGCCGGGGACAGGACGAGGGGCGGGCCCCCGACAGACCAAAACGGGGCCCCCCCCGACGGGTGAACCCGCCCCCTGGCCGCAACCCCGCCCCCCTCGCCCCCCCGGTCCGGGGGGGGGGGGCGGTA
>NZ_JBHYMK010000086.1:0-24078 GCF_042743065.1 Streptomyces sp. NPDC058872 | reverse complement strand
TCATCCGTCTCCGGCTTGACCTGCCCAGGGCGTGGCATCTAGGCACCTCCTGGACGCCACGCTAACAGCCAGGAACCTTAAGTCACTGGTATTGTGGCTAACCCCCGCTTCACCAACCTGATCTCCTCCGGGAAAACGAACGCTGCCTGCGACCTGGTCAACGCCTGCGCGCTGGACGACGGAGGGCTCCCTCAAACCTTGGCCGCCAGGTTGGTCCATGCGCTTCGGGCCAGCAGCGGAGTGATCCGTGAAAGCGTGGCGTCCTTACGACCCGTTCAGAAGACGCCCCAGAGCGAGGCGTTCCTCGACGAGAAGGGCGCCTCCCGATGAGCGCCCCCACCGAGCAACTCTCCCTGATCACCCCGGACGAACCCTCGCACGCTCCGGCCGACGACGCCGTACGGCTGCTGCTGTTCAACGCCCAGCACGCCTCCCCGGACCGCTCCCGCCGTCAGGCCGCCTGGGTCGCCGCCCAGGAGAACGCGGACATCGCCGTCTTCACCGAGGTGTCCTCCACCCACGGTGGCGACGCTCTCCTCACCGCGCTCGGCGAGCGCGGGTACGCCACCGTGATCGCCCCGCAGCCGGCAGAAGCCGACTACCGCACGGTCATCGCCTGCCGCACCGCCGACGCCCACCCGGCCCAGAGCCCGGTCGCCGTCACGCCCCACCGGGCCCCGGCCGCCCGCGTCACCGTCGGCGGCCACGACATCGGCGTCCTCGGTCTGTACGTCCCCTCCCGCGGCCCCAAGCAGCAGCGCAGCGTCGCCAAGCGCGCCTTCCAGGACGCGGTCACCGAGGCCCTGCCGAAGCTCGACGCTGCCTTCCCGGACATGCCCGTCATCGTGGCCGGGGACCTCAATGTCGTCGAGCGCGGCCACCAGCCCCCGCACAAGGTGTTCGGCGCGTGGGAGTACGCCTTCTACGACTCCTTCCTGGCCGTCGGTCTCACCGACGCTTTCCGCCACCTGCACCCCGACAAGGTCGCCCACTCCTGGTACGGGCGCAGCGGCAACGGCTTCCGCTTCGACCACCTCTTCGTCGCCACCTGCCTTGCCGACCGTGTCCTCGCCTGCGACTACCACCAACAGGCCCGCGAAGAGGGTCTGTCCGACCACTCGGTCATGACGCTGCGCCTGGGCCTGTCGTCCAGCCCGGGCGGACAGGGTGAGGCACCGGCTACGAGCTCTTGCTGACCACGGACTGCCGCTACGCCCGAACGTCGGCGTTTCGGCCAACCACCCCCGGGCCGCGTGCCCTTACGCGGCAAGGGTCGGTGCACTGCGCACGTTCGGAAATCCGCTGAATCACCGGGCGCGCAACGCGTCCGAAAGGAACAGGTGCTCGAAATCGTGGGGCGTCGTTGAACACACCGACGCCACCACCACGCCCACGAGGAGGAACACATTGACGCCAGTCGAACCAGGCGGCGACACGATCGCGAGCGGCCCGAAGGCCGGAGCTGCGGACAGCATCTCGGACGCCGAGCAGGAACTGTACGGTGGCCGGCTGCGCTACGACCAGTCGTACGTCCGGCACGAAGGGCCGCTGACCCGGCTGAAGTTCGGGCACATGGCGGCCGCGCTGCCGCACATGGTCGGCATGGTGCTGCGCACCGGCTGGAAGGCGGACCGGCGCGCCCTGATGGGGGTCGTGGCGGCCGAGCTCGGGCAGGGCGTGACGGCCGCGTGTGGCCTGGTGGCGGTCAACGGCGTCCTGGCGCAGTTGTTCGCCGACGGTCCGACCGTGGACAAGCTCCGCGACGCGCTGCCGTCCCTGGTCGTGCTCGCGGTCACGGCGGTGGCGACCGCGGTGCTGTCGGCGTGGTCGACGGCGATGTCGGGCCGGCTGGAGCCGCAGGTGGAGCGGGCGGTCTCCGCCCGGTACTACACGGCCGTCACCGGTGTGGAGGTGGAGGCGACCGAGCGGCCGGAGGTCCAGCGGGTTCTGGAGGCGGGCCGGTTCGGCACGGACTCGGCCCGTAGCATGCTGCGGCTGTCGGTCGGCGTCGGCAATGTGGTGATCGGCATGGTGGCGGCCGCGGTCGTGCTCGCGGCGCTGCACTGGGCGTTGTTGCCGATGCTGCTGGCGATCGCCCTGCCCAAGGGGTGGGGCGCGGTCCGTTCCGCGCGCCGGGACTACCTGTCCCGGATGAACTGGGTCGACCACCGCAGGGCGATCGCGTCGCTGCTGGCCTACCTGACCCGGCCGCACGCCGCCGGTGAGCTCCGTGTGCACGCCGCCGGCACGAAGCTGCTGTCCAGCTATGAGGAGATGTCGCGGCAGACCGAAGCCGAGCAGCGGCGGCTCGCTCGGGCGCAGGCATCGACGGATCTGGTCGCGGGCGCGTTCGCCGGTGTGGCGTCGCTGGCCTGCTACGGGATGCTGTGGTGGCTGCTGTCGACCGGTGGTCTGCCGCTCGCCGTCGGCGGGACCGCGGTGATCGCCATCCGTACCTCGACGGCTCGGCTCACGTCGCTGGTGCAGCAGGTCAACCGGCTGTACGAGGAGCTGCTGTTCCTCACCGACACCGAGGACGCGATCAAAGTGGCGGGTGAGAACGCGATCCCGCTCTCCGGTACGCCGCTGCCCGTGCCGGTGCGGGAGGTGATGACGGAGGCGGTGTCGTTCACCTATCCGGGTGCCGACGGCCCCTCCCTGAAGGGCGTGAGCGTGCGGGTGCCGCGGGGGGAGGTGACGGCCCTGGTGGGTGCGAACGGCTCGGGGAAGACCACGCTCACGAAGGTGCTGGCCGGACTGCTGCTTCCTGCGGAGGGAGAGGTGTGGTGGGTGGGCGAGTCGGGCGAGCGGGTCGAGCTGCGTGAGGCGGACCGTACCCAGGTTTTCGCCGAGATCGGGCTGCTGGCTCAGGACTTCCCCCGCTGGGAGATGACGGCGGCCGCGAACGTGGCTATCGGCGCTGGCGACCGCCCGAGGGACATGGAGCGCGTCCGCAAGGCCGCCGGCGAGGCGGGCGTACTTGAGCTGGTCGAGGGCCTGCCGCACGGCTGGGACTCGATCGTGTTCAAGGGCTACGAGCGCGGTGTCCAGCTCTCGGGAGGCCAGTGGCAGAAGCTGGGGTCTGCTCGAACAAGGTATCGACAGGCTCCGTTCCTGCTGGTCGACGAGCCGACCAGTGCGCTCGATGCCCATGCGGAGATTGCCGCTTTCGCGGGGCTGTGGTCCCTGGCCGAGGAGGGGCACGCGGTCGTGCTCGTCACCCACCGGCTCGCCGCGACCATGCACGCCGACCACATCTACGTCCTCGATCAGGGGTGTGTCGTCGAGGACGGCACCCATGAGGACCTGATGGCCCGCACGGGCGGCCTGTATCGGGGGATGTTCGCCGCCCAGGCCGCGCAGTACGGGCTCGCGCCCACGGCCGACCCGATTCCCCGGCCGCGTGGCACCCAGCCGTCCGGCCGCGAGACGGCGAGCTGATCCACCGGAGCGACTTCCTCCAGCCCGACCCGCCCCCCTACATCGAAGGCGAGACGACGCCCATGTCACTCTGTTCCACCGCGATCCGCAGGACCGTCGAGGCGTACCTCGGCCGGCACCCCGGCGAGCGTGACGCCCTGGCCGGGCTCCTTGACGCGCTGGACCGGTCGGTCGATGCGACCGCCCGGACGACGCTGCCCGGGCACGTCACGTGCAGCGCCGTCGTGATCGACCGGCGGGGCCGGGTCCTGCACATCCGTCACCGGGCCACCGGCGGCCTCATGCTCACCCCGGGCGGCCACATCGAGCCCGGGGACCGCACACTGCTCGCCGCGGCGCTGCGCGAGGTGTCGGAGGAGGCCGGGATCCCGCCGGGCGAGCTGTGCCTGACCCGGCAGCTGCTCGGTTCTCCGATCGACATCGACGTCCACGACATCGACGCCAGCCCGGCCAAGGACGAACCGGCCCACCGCCACTACGACTTCCGCTACGTCTTCTACCTCGCCAGTGAGGAGCCTCCGGCGATCGCGCTGCAGGACGCGGAAGTGTCCGGCGCCCAGTGGCTCCCGCAGCAGGAGGTCACCTCGCCGACTCTGCGCGCGAAGTTCCTCCAGGCGCGGCTGGACGGCTGGCCGGAGCCGGTGAACGCCTCCGCGCTGGTCCATGACGGACAGGGCCGGTACCTGCTCCACTTGCGCGACCACAAGCCCGGCGTCATCTGGGAGCCCGGGGCGTTCGCGCTCCTCGGCGGCGGGCGTACGCACGACGACGAGAGCCTTGAGGGCACCCTGCTGCGGGAGCTGTCCGAGGAGGTGCCCGACCTCCGCCTCGAGGACCTCACGCCCTACGCCGTGGAGGACGCCACCAGCATCGACGGCCTCAGCGTTCCGGTCCAGGTGTTCACGGGCCAGTGGCGCGGCAACCCCGACCGTCTCGCGCTGCACGAGGGGGTGCTGTTGCGCTGGTTCGCGCCCGATGAACTGGACCGGCTGCGGCTGAGCCCCGCCACCCGCGCTCTGATTCGCTGGCACGCCGCCGAGAACCCTCCGGACGACGGCCGGGCCGTGGCTCCTCCCGTGTGGGACGGGGGCGACCGGGTGGTGCTGAACGGCGTCGGGGTCCACCTCCACCTTGAAGACGACGAGGGCCGGGTGCTGCTCGGCCTGCGTCACCCCGATTCGAAGTACGCGGGCGACACCTGGCACTACCTCGCCGGGCGGTGCGAGCAGGAGTCCGCCCTCGCGTGCCTGGTCCGCGAGGCGTGGGAGGAGGCGGGGCTGGTCATCGACCCCGCGGACGTCGAGCTCGCGCATGTCGTCCACGTCGTCGACGCCCCGGGCAGCCTGCCCTTGATGCAGCTCGTCTTCCGGGCGCGCCGCTGGGAGGGCACGCCTGAGGTACGCGAGCCGGACAAGTGCCTGACCTGGAAGTGGTGGCCGGCGCGCGAGCTTCCGGACCGTCTCGTCTCCTACACCCGGACGGCCATCAGCAGCATCGCCGAGGGCCGCGCGTTCTCACAGATGGGCTGGTGAACGGCGTGCGCACACCTACCAGCCGCAGGCCCGGGCCGGGTGCCCGGCCCGGCGCCGCCCACAGGGCTGCCCTGGTGCCGGGGGTACCGAGATGAGCGGCGAGGCCGAGGCGATGATCGTGGCCGGGATCCTGGCGCTGCTGTACCGGATCGCGCCGGCGGCGGTCAGCCGGGGCCCGGCGGGAACGGCGACCCGCAACTACCTCGCCGAGGACCGTGAGGGCGGGCGCTGGTTCGTGAAGGCGTACCCGCCCGGCACCGATGTGGCCGAAGAGCGGCAGGCGCTGGCCCTGGGTGAGACGGCGAGACGGGCCGGGGTGTCGGTACCGGCCGTGCGGCGGACTGTGAGCGGCGACATGATCGCCTCAGCCGGAGGGCTGTCGGTGTCCGTGGCGCAGTACGTCGCGGACACGCACACCGCCGAGGGCGGTCTGTCTGGCGGCCGGTGGGATGCGGTGGGCGAGGCCGTGGGCCGGCTGCACCGGGTCCTGGCGGGCCACCCGGCCGGCCCGCCGCGCCCTGTTGAGGCCCGCGCAGTGTGCGACGTCGCGCGGGCCGGGCGGCGGCTGGAGGGACTCCTCGCCCGTTGGGAGGCCGCGCCACCGCCACCAGGCGGGTTCGCCGCCTGGTGCGCCCACACCGCGGAGCAGCGTCGTGCCGTCCTTCCCGAGGTTGCGGCCCGCCTGGAGAAGCTGCCGGCCACCCTGATGACGCAGGTCGTACACGGCGACCTGGCCTCGCCCAACCTGCTGCTGCGCGGCGAGACGGTCGCCGCGGTGATCGACTTCCGGCCCCCGTCGCATCGCAGTGCCGCCTGGGAGCTCGGCCGGATCGTACTGGACCCGCGCACAGTCCTGGCCCGCCCGGACGAATGGATCCCGGGCCTGGCCCGCGCGGTCGGTGCCTACCGCACCGCGAACCCGCGGCTTCCGGCCGAGGACCTCCTCGCCGTGCCGCGGGTTGCCGCCGGGTACCTGGCCTGCTCGGTCTATCCCCTGTCCGAGCCGCTGAACGATCCCGCCGCGGTTACCCCGGCGCTGGAGGCGTACGGGCGCGCGCGGCACGAGGCCACGGACGTGCTGTGGGAGCGCCTGGACGAAGCCGAGGAGGTGCTCCATGACGTCCTGCGCTGAGACCCCCTCCGCCCCGAGCGCCTCGCTGTGGCGGCACCGGGACTTCCGCCGCTACCTGACCGGCCAGACCGCGAGCGTGGCCGGCAGCTCGATCACCCAGATGGCGCTGCCGGTGCTCGCCGTGCTCCACCTGGACGCCACGACCGCCCAGGTCGCGTGGCTGGCGTTCCTCGGACAGCTCCCTCCCGCGCTGCTCGCCCTGCACGCCGGCGCGCTCGCCGACCGGTACTCCAAGCGACGGCAGATGATCACCGGCGACCTGGTCAGTGCCGCGGTGCTCTCTACCGTGCCGGTGGCGGCCGCGCTGGGCACCCTGACCCTGACACAGCTCGTGATCGTCGCCGTGGTCCAGGGGGCGGCAAGCGTGCTGCACGACGCGGCGGCCATCAGCCTCCTGCCCAGCCTCGTCGACCGGTCCTTGATCCAGCGGAGCAACAGCCGCGTGGGCGCGCTGTTCGCGATCGCCGCGACCGCCGGCAGCCACCTCGGCGCCGCGCTGACCGCGCTGCTCGGCCCCGCCCGGGCCCTGCTCGGCGACGTCGTCTCCTTCCTGATCAGCGCCGGATGTACCGCCCGCATCCAGGCCCGCGAACCCGCCACGCGTCGACCGCAGGCCCGCCAGCTGGGTGAGGAGATCGGCGAGGGCTTGCGGTACGTGCACGGCGACAAGAGGCTTCTGACCCTGACCCTGGTCAACGCCACCACCTCCCTCGCACTTGGGCTGCTCAACACCCTGTGGGCGCTGTATCTGCTGCGGACGCTCGCGATGGGCGCGACCGCGTTCGGTGTGGTGCTCGGCCTCGGCGCGCTGGGGGCGGCCGCCGGGGCGCTCACCGCACCGGCGCTGGCCCGCCGGTGGGGCCCGGGGCCGATGATGCTGACCGCGCTCGCGATCACCCCGCTGACCCAGATCCCGCTACTGCTCGCCTCCCCCGGCCTTCGCTGGCAGGTCGCGGTCGGTGCCGCGCTGTTCCTGCAACTGGTCTGCGCCGGTGCCGCTGGGACCACCCAGCGATCGATTCGTCAGATCATCACCACAGCCGGGATGCAGGCGCGGATGCAGGCCGTGAGCACCTGGCTGACGGCCGGCGCCCGCCCAGTGGCCGCACTGCTCGCCGGCGGCCTGGGCACGTGGATCGGGGTGCGGCCCACCCTGACCGCCGGAACCGTCCTGCTGCTCGTCCCCCTCGCGGTGCTCGCCCGCTCCCCACTGCGCGCGCTGCGGCACATGCCGGACACGCCTCCCGTCCCGCCGGGGACAGGCGACGCTCCCGTGCCGTCGCCGCTCGCACTGCGGACGGCCCCTCCGGCCGTGCCCACGCCTACCCGCGCGGAAGACGACCGCCACGACCGCTCGCCCGGAGGAGACGCCACGTGAACAAGGTGCCGCACGCCGCCATGGCGACGTCTGCCGTGCCCACCCCGTCCGAGCCCCTGAAGTGCGACGGGCGCGGTGACTCAGCCCTGTCCGCCGGCCCCTTCCTGCCGCCGCAGTGCGACGGCGACACCTCCGGGGCCGCGGCCGCCCGGGCGACGATGGTCGCCCGGCTCGAGGGGAGCGGAGAGCTGCGCCCCGGGCCGGTGCGCGAGGCCCTGCTCGCGCTGCCGCGCCAGGTCCTGATGCCCCAGGCGTACGTGCGGCGTAGCACCCCGGACGAGACCCCGCCGCGCTGGGATCTGCTCGACTGGTCCCGCCCGGCCGACCGGGAGGAGCGGCTGCACAGCGGGGACAGCGTCGCGATTCAGCACGACGGGGAGCCGGTCCTCGGCCGTACTGCCGGATGGCGCCGCGGGGGTGTGATGACCGCGATGTCGAGCACGATGGGCATGACCGCGGACCTGCTTCAGCTCCTGGACCTGCGGCCCGGGCAGCGGGTGCTGGACGTCGGAACCGGCGCCGGAGTGACCGCGGCGGTGGCCTGCTTCGTGTGCGGCGACGCCGACGTCGTCACCCTCGACATCGACCCGCACGTCACCGCGGCCGCCCGCGAGCGCCTGTCCTCCCTCGACTACCAGCCGGCCGTAGTGACCGGAGACGGCACCACGGGCTGGCTCGACGCGGGCCCGTACGACCGGATCTTCGTCTCCTTCGCCGTCCCTCGCGTACCGACAGCACTGGTGGAGCAGCTGGCGCCGGGCAGGCGCGCGCTGATGACGCTCGGGACGTCGTCGCCGTCGTGGCCGGGCCTGGCCGTGATCGACAAACGACCGGACGGCACCGTGGAGGCGCAGCTGCGCGCGGTCGAGTTCGGGCACCGTGCCGCCGCGGGCTTCGACCGGCTGTTCCTGTCCGTCTCCTTCCGCAAGGCGATCACCACGGGCAACGGGCGGACGCAGCGCACCCGGATCGCGCCACCGAGCGACACGGCTCGCGGCATGTGGCTGGCCCTGGACGCCCTTCGGCCGGGCCTGGTGCGCCACTTCGGCGCCGAGGACCTGACGATCGGCGCGCCCGAGTGCGGGTCGTGGATGCGCGCGCGGGCCGCCGGCCACCGCCGGTGGGACGTGACGACCTGCGGCCCCCGGGACATCTGGGCGGAGATCCAGGATGCCGCTGGCCAGTGGCGGGCGGCCGGTGAACCGGCCGCCTACCAGCTCCACTTCGACACCGACGGCAGCCAGCGGGCCACGAGTCCAAACGGCGCCCTGAACTGGCACCTTCCCCACACTCCTGGAGATGCGCGATGACCCGCCCCGACCAGCCGGCCCCGGCGGCACTCTGGGACGACGCCCTGTTCGGGCCCGAGGCCGCCGACTACGCCCGCTACCGTCCCGGCCTGCCGGACGCCGCGGTCCATCTCCTGGCCGCCACCCAGCACGGCGTGCCCGACCCCGTCCTGCTGGACCTGGGGACCGGCACAGGCCAGGTGCCCCGCGCGCTGCTGCCCGTCCTGCACCGCCTGGTCCACATCGACCTGGTCGACGTGAACGCCTCAATGCTCGAGGTGGCCCGCGCCGCACTCGAACCGGTCCGCGGAGGATGCACGGTCGACGTCTTCACCGGCGCCGCCCACACCTTCGCCCCCGCCGGACCCGGGCGGGCGCCCACCCTGATCACCTGCAGCCGTGCCTTCCACTGGATGTCCCGCCCTGAGGTCCTGTCCATGGCCGACCGGGTGGCCGCGCCGCACGCCGTCGTGGCGGTCATGGGCGACGGCAGCCTCTGGACCCACCAGGCCGACTGGACGGCCACCCTGCGGGAGCTGATTCAGACCTACCTCGGCGAAGACCGGCGCGCGGGCACCCGCGGCACCTATGCCGGACCAGGCCGCGCCTACGAGGACGACCTCTCCGACTCGGCGTTCAGCAACGTGACCGAGCACCGCTTCCCCGTCGCCCGCGCCTGGACACCCGAGGACGTGATCGGCTACCTACGCACCACCAGCTTCGCCCGCCCCGCCCTGTTCGCCGACCGCCACCACGCGTTCGAGGCCGCCGTGCTCCGGCTCCTCCAAGAGCACGCCCGCGGCGGAGTCCTGAAGGAGGACACGGAGTTCACCGTGCTGCTCGCCCGCCGCCGGGGCGGTGACGCGTGACTGGCGTCCAGCGGCACACGGAGCCGCTCGACGTCCACCTGGTCGCCGTGCGCGACGGCGCGGCGGGGCCCGAGGTGCTGCTGTCCCGGCGGGCCGGCGACGTCTACGCGGCCGGCTGCTGGCATCTGGTCAGCGGACATCTGGACGGCCCGTGGGAGGACGTGGTCACCGCCCTGGTGCGCGAGACCCGGGAGGAGGCCGGCATCGTCGTCGATCCGACCGACGTCCGCGCGGCCGTCACCGTGCACCATCGCTCCCCCACGGGCGGTGCCCGGCTTGGGGTGTTCTTCGAGGTGAGGCGCTGGGACGGCATCCCGGAGGTCATGGAGCACCGGGTGTGTGACGCCATGGGGTGGTTCTCCCTCGACGCCCTGCCGGAGCCGATGGTGGCCTACTGCCGGGCGGGACTGGACGCCTACGGGGCCGGCGCGCGGATGGCCGTCCATTTCCAAGAGCCCGGCGATCCGATCGCCTACGACCCGACCGTCGACCGGCTGGTCCTGGTCCCCGACCCCGCCGCGCGCGGCGCGGTCCCGGAGCAGGAGGTGCGCGCGTTCGCCGAGCAGGCGGTCGGCCGGATCACCACATGGACGGACGTGTCCTGGGCACGGGCGGAAAGTCGCGTTTGGAGGGCGGACGGCGCCCAGGGCGGCACCTGGTACGTCAAGGTCCATCAGAACGACCGCTTCCACCGGCGTGAAGTGGACGCACTGCGCGGCTGGGTCGCCGGGCTCGGGGCGGCCGCGCCCCGGCTGGTGGCCGCCGACGCGGGGCTGCGGGCCGTGGTGCTCACCGCTGTGGGCGGCCAGTCCCTGCACGGCGCCGTCTACTCGCCGGAACAGCAGCGCCTCATCTTCCGCCGCATCGGGCAGCTCGCCGCCGCCATCCACACCAGCGCCCCACCGAGTCCAGCCGCCGGCACCCTGCCCCTGGGGAAGCTGGAGCGGCACCTAAACGGCGCCCGCGCCCACCTCGCGGCCGGAGACGAGGAGTTCATCCGCACCACCGCCGAGAAGGCCGCCGGCCTGCCCGCCCTGGAGGGGGTTCCCACACACGGCGACTTCCAGCTGCGCAATCTGCGCTGGGACGAAGACGCCGATGTCCTGTACGTGATCGATTTCGAGCGGTCGGAGGAAGGCCCGGCGATCAGGGACTTCGTGCGGCTGTCCGATGCCTGGCACGGCCGCCCCGACCTTCTGCAGGCCGTGATGGACGGCTACGGCCGCCCTTTCACCCCGGAGGAAGAGGCCCAGCTCGCGGTCCTGTCCGTCCTGGATTCCGTCTCCGGCGTCTCCTACGGCGCCGCCCACGGCGATCCCGAGCTCGTCGAGCGCGGCCTGCGCACGCTGGCCCGGCTCCGCGCCGCACAACGCCCCTGACCCGACCGCACCTACGTACGAGGAGCAGCACGTTGACTTACACCGCACGCGACGAGTGGGAGCAGCACTTCAGCGACGGCAAGAACTTCCGGCAGGTCGGTGAGCGCGAGCGGAAGCTCCTCGCTGAGCACACCCCCGCTCCGGACGGCGACAGCCGGGCGCTTGACGCGGGCTGCGGCACCGGCGAGCTGGCCGCCTACCTCGCCTCCCTTGGCTACACCGTGGACGCCGTCGACTTCACCGACAGCGCGCTCGCCCGGGCTCGCGAGGAGCACGCCGACGTCGAGGGCGTGCGGTGGCTGTATCTGGACATCGAGCGCGACGATCCGGCCCCACTGGACGCGGAGGGGTACGACCTGGTCGTCATGCGGTTGATGTATCCGTTCCTGAAGGACCGCGGTCGTGTCCTGCATGGGCTGGGTGAGCGGCTGCGGGACGGCGGCGTTCTCGTAGTCATCACACCGGTGGTGGAGAACACGCCTGAGGAGCGGCGCGGCATCGCCTTGGACGAGGACGAGATCGCCGTGCTCGCCGCCGGATGGGAGACGGTGGAGCGGCTGGACGCTGACGGTCTGGCCTTCCTGGTCCTGGGCGGGCCCTGCCACGCCGACACCCGGGCCGTCGAAAAGAGGCCGACCACCGCCCATGCCCTGACCGGCGCTCTCGCTGTCGTCACCGACGATGCCGGCAGGGTGCTGCTCGGCCGGTCCCGCCGCGGCATGTTCGAGCTGCCCGGCGGCAAGACCCGCGGCCCGGAAGGCTTCGCCGTCGCGGCGGTCCGCGAACTCGCCGAGGAGACGGGACTGGTCGCCGACCCGGCCGACGCGTACGTGGTGACGATGCTGGTCGACGACAGCCACGGCATCCCGCGGCTCACGGCCGTCGTCCGCATCACCGCGTGGACGGGCACCCTGACCAACCAGGAACCGGAGCTGTTCGACCGCTGGGAGTTCTTCGACCTGCACACTCTCGCCTGTGTTGGGGACATCTTCGTCCCCGCCGCGCAGGCGCTGGATGCCGTGTGGCCCGGCGTCATCCCGGACCTGCCACCCGTGATCTCCTACCCGCTCGCCGCCGATCGGCCGCCTGTGCCGGGTGAGCCGGCCGAGGCCGTCCGGCTGCGCCAGGCGATGGCCCAGACGGTCATCAACGGCGGCTGGGCCCCGTCCGAGCCCGTCCGCAGCGCGCTGCGGACTGTCCCCCGGCATCGTTTCGCCCCCGAGGTGAACCTCGCGGCCGCGTACGACGGTGGCGACCGGGCCGTCATCACCCGGCGCGACGAGACCGGGACGGCGATCAGCTCGGTGTCCGCGGCCTGGCTCCAGGCGGACATGATCGAGAACCTGTGCCTGACGCCGGGCGCGATCGTGTTCGAGGCGGGATCCGGCGGCTACAACGCCGAACTCATCTCCCACGTCGCCGGGCCCGAGGGCCGCGTGGTGACCGTCGACATCGACTCGTGGGTCGTGCGCCGCACCCGCCGGTTCACCGCGGAGGCCGGCAGCGGACGCGTCACCGTCGTCGAGGCCGATGCGGCTCTCGGCGCACCCGCCAACCTCGTGCCCCGCGGCGGCTTCGACGCGAGCGTGATCACCTACAACTGCTGGGACATCGCCCCGGCCTGGCGGGAGCAGCTGGCCGAGGGCGGACGTCTGGCCCTGCCGCTGGAAATCGGCGGCTACACCCGGGCAGTCACCTTCGAGCGGCGCGGGCAGGTGCTGGAGGCCCGGCACTTCACGTACTGCGGCTTCGTGCGGGACCAAGGACAGCAAGCCCGCACCATTCCCGTCACCGGTCTCCTCGACGGTGAGCTGACGCTCCGCTTCGAGAACGGCACCGCCGCCGAGACGGCGGGCCTGGAGGAGGCGCTGCGCGGGCCGCGGCACGAGATCGCCACCGGCGTCACCATGGGGGCGGGCGCCTACTTCGGCTCCCTGCAGTTGTACGCGGCCACCACCCTGCCGGCCTTCTGCCGGCTGGCCGCCCACCAGGACACGGGTATCACCGCCATCGCGAAGGACCGCGACGCACCGGCCGTCGTCGGCGACGCCTCGCTCGCCTACCTGATCCACGTCCAGACCCGGCAAGGCGAGCTCCCCGAGGACAAGGAGTGGGAGTGGGGCGTCCACGCCTTCGGCGAGCAGGGCCCCCAGCTCGCCGAGCAGTTGGCTGCCACGGTGCGGGCGTGGGACCGCCACGTACGCGCCGACGACAACGACAAGCACGCCGATCCGCTCCTGACCGTCCACCCGGCTGGCACACCCGACGATCAGCTGCCCGCCGGGCACGTCCTGGACAAGGAGCACTGCCGCCTGGTGTTCCAGTGGCCGTGCCGAGACGGGCACCTGCCAGGTCCGGCTCGGCACCACCGCGCGGTCCGCGCACCTGCACCGGTACTGGAAGACAAGTGACCCAGCCGCGCGACACCACCTGATCGACAGCACTTCCCGACCGCCGTTCACCGCCGCACCGCGGCATGCACGCCTCACCACGCGGAGACCAGAACCCGTCATGACCGCCACCCCCTCCACCCGCTCCCTCCGGCTCGGCACCCGCCCGAGCCCGATGGCCATGGAACAGACCGACCGGTTCGCCCACGCCTTCCGCACCCGCTACCCGCACATCCCCCTCGACATCGTCACCATCACCTCCGAAGGGGACCAGCACCGCGGCCCGCTCGCCCAGATCGGCGGTAAGGGCGCCTTCACCCGGCGTGCCGACGAACGCCTCCTCCACGGCAGCGTCGAGGCAACCATCGCCTGCGCGAAGGACCTGCCAAGCCCCCACGACCGCAAGCCGGGAATCTCGGCCGGCGTGGTCCTGCCCCGGGAAGACGTCCGCGACGCCCTGGTGCTGCCCGCCGGGCACCCGCCGGCCACGCTCGCCTCGCTGCCGCCCGGCACCCGGGTCGGCACCAGCGCTCCCCGCCGCGCCGCCCTCCTCAAAGCCCTCCACCCAAAGCTGGTTGCGGTGCCGATCCGGGGCAACGCCGACAGCCGCCTCCGTGCCCTTGATTCCGGCGTACTGGGCGCCGACGTGATGATCGCCGCTCTCGCCGGTCTGCGCCGCCTCAACCTCGCCGACCGCGCCGCCGAAATCCTCGACCCCACCGTGTGGCTGCCCGCCTCCGGCGCCGGAATCGTCGTCATCGAGCACCGCGCGGACGACCACGCCACCGGCAACGTCCTCGCCCCGCTCGCCCACGCCCCCACCCACCTCCTCCTCGACGCCGAGCGCGCCACCCTCGCCGCCCTTCACGGCAACTGCCTGACCGCCGCTTCCGCCCACGCCACCCTCAACCCGGCAGCCGACCTCGTCACCGTGCACGCGGTCGTCGTCGACCCGGAAGGAGGCACCCCGATCCGCACGACCGCCACCGGCCCCGCCGACCACCCCGCCGTCGTCGGCCAACGGGCCGCCCAGCGCCTGCTCGACGCGGGAGCCGCCCACCTCCTGGGAGCCCGGCCATGAACCGCAGCGCACCGCCCACCGACCGGGCGGTGTTCACGCCGCCCAGCGAGAAGGCCGACCGGGTACGGATGCGTACGGCACACCGAGCCGCGGCCCGGGCGTTCGCGGTGAGGGCGGGCGGGCCGGAGGCATGGGGCTGGCAGGGTCGTACTCTGAGCCGCCGGGCCGGCCGCTGGTGGCTGCGCCTGGTCTGCGCGCCCGAGGACAAGCGCGGGAGCCGGCTATGGGAGGGAAACGCCTCTGCCGACGCGTCCCTTCCCCGCACGGTGCCGCGGCCCCGCCTCCATCAGGTCAGCGCGTGGACCCGTGGCGGCCATGCCTACCGCGCCGAGCTGTCCGAGTACATCCTCAACCGGCCCTCCAGACCGGCGGCCCCGTCCTCACGTCCGAGGCCAGCCTGCCGAACTCATGGTGGGGTGATCTACGCACCGCCCTCGCCACCACCGCGACGGTGCCAACCGACCGCCAAGCCGTACGCCGGCAGTGGATCGACCGCAACTTCGCCCGCTTCCTCGGCATCCCCACGCCCGCAGCCATCTCCTGGACCACCGGCCACGGCGACCTGCACTGGGCCAACCTCACCGGCCCACCGCTGGTCATCCTCGACTGGGAGGGATGGGGCCAGATGCCCGTCGGGTTCGACGTCGGGCTCCTCCGCGCGTACAGCCTCGCCCGGCCGGCCACGGCCGCCCGGATCCGCGCCGAGTTCGCCCACGTCCTGGACACTCCCGCCGGGCGGACCGGCGAACTCGTCGCGCTCGCCCAGCTCCTCCAGGTCGCCGGTCGCGGCGGCCACCCGGAGCTCGCTCCCCACCTCGCCCGCCACGCCGAGCACCTCACCGGCTCCCCAGTCCCCATACCGTGACCGCCCCGGAGGTCCCCGTGCTGCCCAGCTTGCTTGCCGTCTTCGCACACCCGGACGATGAATCCCTCCTCGCCGGGGGCGTCCTCGCCCAGCATGCCGCGGCCGGGGCCCGCACGGCGGTCGTCACCGCCACCTGGGCGCCAGACAGCCGCCGGGCTCCCGAACTCGCCGACGCCCTAACCGTCCTGGGTGCCGGCACCCCACGCCTCCTCGGCTACAACGACGCCCGCAACCCCGAGGCGGCCCCCGGCCGGCCCCGGCTCGTCGACGCTCCCCTCGACGAAGCAGTCGGCCACCTCGTCGCCCACATCCGCGACTTCAAGCCCGATGTGGTCATCGGCCACGACGCGGTCGGCCAGCTGACCGGCCACCCCGACCACGTACGCACGCACCAAATCACCCTGCTCGCCGTCGAAGCGGCCGGCCTCGCCCACCTGCATCCCGAAGCGGGCCCGCCCTGGCAGCCGGCCGCGCTGTACGCCGCCACGCACCCCGAGTCCGGCGTCGACCTGCTCGGCCCGCTGCTGGAAGGGGTAGACAAGGCCGTCTTCGCGGTGCCGGACTCGTACGTGACCACCAGCGTCGACGTCAGCCCCTGGGCCGACGTGAAGTGGCGCGCGATCCTCGCACACCGCGGCGAGGTCGCACGCGAGCGGCCCCTGCCCGGCATCCTCGCTCGCCTCCCCGAAGCCGACCGCAACCAGATCATCCAGACCGAACACTTCACCCGCCTCACCCCAGGCCCCGTGAAGGGCGACCCAGATCAGCTGACCATCTGAAACCCGGCCCCGTGCCAGCCGCCCCTTCACCGCCAACCAGCAAGCACTCACCGATCGGAGAGAAATGACGCCGACTTCTGCGCCCGACGAACCTCCCAGCGTGGCGATGAACGAGGCTGCGTACGGGGCGTTGCGCGCCTCGGCCGCCCTGTGGGCGGGAACCTCCGTGCTGATCACCAACCAGCGCGGGCAGGTCCTGATCCAGCGCGTCGGCTACCGCCCCACGTGCCTGCTGCCGGGCGGCGCCGTCGACAAGGGCGAATCCCCCGCCCAGGGCGCCGCCCGCGAGCTGAAGGAGGAGCTCGGCACCACGGCGACCGTCAACCGCGGGCTGGTTGTCGACTGGGTCTCCCCCGCCGGTCGTACAACACCCCCCGCGATGAAGTTCCCCGGCGAGCTCCTGCACGTCTTCGACGGCGGCGTCTGGGACAAGGACCAGATCGCGGCGATCCGGCCCGCGCCGGGCGAGATCGAGGCCGTCGAGTTCGTCGAACCCGCCAACCTGCCCGCTCTGATGTCTCCGGGCGATGCCCGCCGCGCCCTGTCCGCGCTCCGCGCCCGCATCAGCGGCGCCGGTCCGGCGTTCCTTGAGGACGGGCTCCCTATCGCTCCCACCGTGCTTGACCGGGTCGGCGTCCTGCGCACCGCCCGAGCCCGTCACCACTTCCCTTTCCACCCCGTACCGGTCCCCGAGGACCTCACGGTTCGCCAGTCCTGGGCGTGGACCTTCGCCCCGGACGGGCGTGTCCTCGTCCTCCTCGATCCCGACAGCGGCGCGGCCTGCCTGCCCGGCGGCACACCGAGGCAGGCTGGGAGTCCAGTCTCTGGGGCAACGCGACCGCCCCCTTCATGCTTCGCCGCCGCCTCAGTGTCATGCCGCGGACGCCCTACGTCCGAGGATGCTCGTCCCGTTTCTTCGAGGCGGGACGGGCGCACGGTGTGCTCATCGTGCGCCCGCGGTGTTCAGTGATCAGTCGATGGTGTCGACGACCTCGCCGAGGTCGACGAACTTGAAGCCGGTGGCCTCGCGGTCGCCGTCACCTGGGGTCTCCTGGCCGTCCTGGACGACGAGCAGGCCGTGGGGGTAGCGCCTGCCGAGCGGGACGTTGAGGGCGGCGGCACCGTCGCAGGCCTCGGAGCCGTCGAGCGTGGTGGAGGCCGCGGTGATGCGGAAGGCGTTCTCGTACTCGTTGTCCTCGTCGCGCTCGCGGTCGTAGGCGACGAAGGTGTTGTCGCCCTGGCTGGAGGCGAGCAGGTAGCCGTCGCCGTCCGGCTCGGTGACCAGGGTCAGGCCCTCGACGTCGGCCGTCAGGTGCGTACCGCCGAAGCCGGGGTCGGCACCGGGCGTGCACTCCTCGGTCTGCTCGTCGTACGTGCCCGGGACGCCGTACTCGCGGACCTTGTCGATCAGGGTCGGCGTGCCGGTCAGGCCCGCGTCGATGCGCCAGATTCCGACGTCCTCCTGCCCCGCGTACAGGGTGCCGTCCTTGGGGTCGACGACCATGCCCTCGACCTGCGGCAGTTCGCCCGGCTCGACACAGGGCGTCCAGGCGGCGCCGTTGGGCAGGCGGAAGGAGGAGGGCAAGTCCAGGGTGCGGACCTGGCGGTAGTAGACGGTGCCGGACGTGGTGGAGAGCAGTTCCAGCAGGGCGATCCGGGTGCGGTTGCGCTGGCTGACCAGGGCGTAGGAGCGGCCGGTGCCGCGTTCCGTCCAGGTGGCCAGGCCGTACGCGGTCTGCTGCTTGTTGATCTCGGCCTGGTCGGCGGAGAACACGGGCCGCACGCCGGGGTCGGTGACGTCGGTGAGCGGGCCGCCGGGCTTATCCCGGTCGATGCGGTAGATCCGCAGCCGGTCGTTGCCGCGGTCGCTGACCACCGCGACGTCCGTACGGACGCCGCCCAGGCGCAGGCCCTGCACCAGGTCGACGTTGTTGAAGCGGCCGGGCTTGTCGTCGGCGCTCGGGCCGGCCGGGGCGGGGATCGACTGCACCTGGCGCGCGTCCAGGTCGTAGGCCCGCAGGCCACCCTGCTTGGCGGTGGCGATCACCAGGCTGCGGTCCGGGTCGGCAGGGTTACGCCAGATCGCCGGGTCGTCCGCGTTGGCGTTGCCGCCGGCCTCGTCGTCGAACAACGGCGCGGTCTCGGCCTTCGGCCGGACGCTGTCGATCCCGGAGGCCTGCGCCGGGAGGGCGAAGGAGGCCGCCAGTGCCGTGCAGAGAGCGAGCGCGGAGGCACGAGGTGCCAGACGTATAGTCACGATTCTTCCTTGTATAAGGTGATTTACCCTGTTAGGAAAGACACTCGCGGTCGCACATGTCATGGCCACGACTGAAAAGTGGCCGGTGGTTGAACACATCGCGAAAGCCGTGGAGCGAAGATCGGGCCGCCCCGGCCGGCCCTCTCATGCCCGCGGCCGTTGGCTCCGCTGCGGCCTCGCCAAGAAGATCGACCAGTACAAGGCGCGCCACCTCTTCTTCGACAAGTCCGCACGTATGCGGAGGCTCCTGGGGCCGGAGCGCCCGAGTAGGGGCTCCGGCCGCAGGAGTGCTGGCGGTGGGCTGGCTCGGTCAGCCGATCGCGATGCCGTCGACCAGGAAGATGGTCGACAGGTAGGCGTCTTCGGTGCCGGCGAACTCAAGCTTCACCGTCTGGCCCTTGTAGGCGGACAGGTCGATGGTCTTCTGAACGTATCCGGAACTCGCGTTGGCGTTGGAGTAGGTGGCCAGCGTGGTGCCGTTGACCTTGACCTTGAGGGTGTCGTAGGCGATGGAGCCGTACTCCTGGGTGGAGACCTTCAGCCAGAAGGTGAGCTTCGGGGTGCCGGTGGAGGGCACCGCGATGTTCGACTGGGACAGGGACTCGATGGCGCTGGCGCCGTAGCCCATCATCCAGGCGTACCAGGACCCGTCGCGCGCGGCCTGCAGAGAGGAGTTGGTGATGATGCTGTCACTCTGGGTCCAGCCGCTGGTGCCCGACTCGAAGCTGCCGTTGGTCAGCGCGTTGCCGCTGGAGGTCGTGGTCGGCGAGGGGGTGGAGGTGCCGGTGCCGGGGTCGGACAGGGCGGTGCCGACGCTGACGGCTGCCCATGCCTTGGAGACGAGGTAACGCTCCTGGGAATCGGTGCCGTAGAGGTCGGCGGCGGCCTGCAGGGTGGCGGTGCGGGCGCCGGAGTAGTTGGTGGTGGAGGTCATGTAGGTGGACAGCGCCCGGTACCAGACGGCGGCGGCCTTGTCCTTGCCGATGCCCGTGAAGGTGTCGCTGTTGCAGGTGGTGCCGTTGTGCGAGCGTCCGCCGATGGTCTTGGCCCCGGTGCCTTCGGCGGCCAGGTAGAAGAAGTGGTTGCCGATGCCGGAGGAGTAGTGGACGTCGGCCGAGCCGGCGCTGGAGGTCCAGCAGGACAGCGAGCTGCCGTCGGCGGAGGGGTTGTCCATCCGGCGCATGTATCCGGCCGACATGTTGAGCTTCTCGCCGATGTAGTAGTCGCCGGGGTCACCGGTGTTGTTGGCGTAGAACTCGACCATGCTGCCGAAGATGTCGCTGGTGGCTTCGTTGAGGCCGCCGGACTCGCCGGAGTAGTTGAGGTTGGCGGTGGCGGCGGTGACGCCGTGGCTCATCTCGTGGCTGGCCACGTCGAGCGTAGTGAGCGGGGTGTAGCTGTTCTGCGAGGAGCCGTCGCCGAAGAACATGCAGAAGCAGTCGTCGTCGTAGAAGGCGTTGAGCAGGTTGGTGTCGACGTGCACGTAGGCGGGGGCGCCGAGGCCGTTGTTGCGGATGCCGGAGCGGCTGAAGGAGTCCTTGAAGTAGTCCCAGGTCTTCGCCAGGCCGTAGGAGGCGTCCACGGCCGTGCTCTCGCGGCTGGACGTGGTGCCGGTGCCCCAGGAGTTGGTGGTCTTGGAGAAGGTCCGGGCGTTCAGCTTCGGTGTCGACTGCGAGCTGTTGTACGAGTCGTAGATGATGGTGCTGCCGTGCGTGGGGTCGGTGAGGGTGTAGCTGCTGCCGGACAGGGTGGTCTCGATGGAGACCTGGCCGACGTTGACGCCGTTGCCGGTGCCCGTGACGCTCTGGTGCAGCTCGTACTGGTCCAGCAGAGTGCCGCTGGTCGCGTCGACGATCACCGCTTCCCGCGAGGCTGGGCCGGTCTCGCCCGCGCCGGTGACGGTCGAGCGGTAGGCGAGGACCGGCATCTTGCCGACTGCGTACACCACCAGGGTGCTGTCCTTGCCGCCGGCCTTCGCGTTCTTCACGTGCTTGGCGTGCTTCACGGCCTTGGCCGAAGCATCGGCCGCCGTCAGCTTCGGGGTGGTGTCGGCGACCCGGATCGCGCCCTGGTGAGCCATGTCCGAGCTGGTGATCGTGCCGTCCTCGGCGAGGTGCACCACGAGGTCGCCGGCGATCACGGGCAGGCCACTGTAGGTGCGGTCGTAGCGCACGTGCCGGGTGCCGTCGGTGTCGATCAGCACGTCCTTGGCGACCAGACGCTCAGCGGGGCTCAGGCCGAGCTCGCGGGCGGTGGCTGCCGCGTTCCGGTCGGCCGTGCGTATCGCCTCGTTACGCGCGTCGGCCGTCATCGCCTGGAACCCGGCGCCGGGGCGGGCGGCGGATTCTCCGGCGGCCGAGGTGGACTGGGCGGTCGCGGTGGACTGGGTGGCCACCACGGTCATGGAGCCCAGGGCGAGGGCTGCCGCGATACCGGCTGCCAGGGGGGTTTTGCGGTTCATCGTGATCCTTCCGCCGAGCCACGTCGGGGATAGGCCGCAGAACGTCATCAGGGGTGTGGGGGGCGTTCGGCGGCAGTTGGCCCGGCTGTGGCGATGAGGCTAGGGACGCGGGGGGCGGCAGACATCAGGGCAACCCCTTGATCTGGACCGGGGAGGTCCGGCGGGGCACCATGGCCCGATGCAAGACGCTGCGATGCGGGTGAACGCATCCCACGAGGCCGGTCCCGTACTGACGGAAGACGTGCGGGGCTCCCGCCGGGTGGTCCTGTGCGGACCGCCCGGAAGCGGCAAGACCACCGCGGCCGAGGCCCTGGGGCAACAACTGGGCCTGCCCGTCCTGCGGTTGGCGCCACGTCCGCAGGACGCCCAGGTTCCCTATGCCGGACTGCTCGAACTCGCGCTGGCCCTCCCCGCGCTGCCCGCCGCGCGGGAGCTGACAGCGGAACTCGACGAGGCCACTGACCAACAAGGGTCCCCGGACCCTGCCGGTTCGGCCCTACGACTGCGCCGGCAGACCGCCGCTCTGCTACGGGACTCACCGCCCATGACGCTGGTGGTGGACAACGCCCAGTGGCTGGACCCGGCCAGCGCGGCCGTCCTGGGCTGGGCCCTGCGACTGACCCCGGACCTTCCCGTCATCGCCGCCGAGCGCACTTGGCGCCCGGGCACCGCCGGTCACTGGTGCGGGGAAGACGCATGCGCGGTGCGCATCCCGCCCCTGACGGCCCCCCAGGTCGCGACCCTGCTCTCCCCGTACCGGCTCGTCCCCCGCGAGGTCACACGTATCCACACCCACAGCGGTGGGAACCCGGCGCTGGCCCTGGCACTCGCCGAGGGCTGCGGCCACACTACCGCCGCGCCGATCACCGAGGACGACCCGGTGCTCCCTCCCTCGACCCTCCGGCTGGTGGGCGAATGGCTGGGCACCGTGTCGGTGGAGGTCCGGGAACTGTTGACGCTCGCCGCACTCGACGACCGGCCCGACCTCGACCTGCTGAGCCGTCTCGCCGGCCCGGCAGCCGAAAGCCTCCTGGCCGAGGCCGAGGCAGCCGGGCTCATCGACCCCGTACAGCCCGGCAGGGCCATACGGTTCACCGCCTCCGCGATCGGCACCGAACTCGCGGCCCGGCTGCCGGGCCACGCGCGCAGACTCCTGCACGCCCGCCTGGCCGAGGCCAGCCACGACAGCGTCCGCCGCGACCGACACACCGCGCTGGCAACCGATGCCGCCGACCCCAGGTCGGCCCGCCTCGCCGCCCGCGCCGCCGCACGCGCCAGGCAGCGCGGCGACCACGCGCTCGCCGCCGAACTCTCCCTCCTCGCCGCCCAGCGCACCCCGCACGACGACAGCGACCTGCTCACCGAACGGGCCCTGACCGCCGTACGCGACGCCGCCCACTACGGCGACCTCCCCCGCGGCCGGGCCGCCGCCCGCCTCGTCCTGGGCCACGACACCACTCCCGCCCAACGCGTCGACGCCCTCGTCACCCTGATCGACGCGAGCGGCCAGCACTTGCAGAGCGCGGACGAACTGTTCGCCGATGCACTCCATGCGGCGGCCGGACAACCCGGCCTCACCGCACAGGTCCTCGTCCGTCAGTCCATCTGGGCCAACGTCAACGAGGGCGACCCCCACCGGGCGTGCGCCCTGGCCAGCCGGGCCACCGCCCTCGCCGAGACCGTCGGCGACACCACCACCGTCATGGCCCTCACCATGCAGGCCCGTCTCCAACGCGTCCTCGGACACCCCGACGCCGAGACCACGCTCAGCCGCGCCCTGTCCCTGCCACGCGCCGCCCCCCTCCCGGTCAACAGCACACCCCAGCACCTCGCCGCCCGGCACGCCCTCTTCGACGACCGTCCCGAGGAGGCCCGCACCGCGCTCTTGCCCCTACTCGTCGAAGCCGAGCGGACGGGAGACGCCGAGGCAACCGTGGACATCCTGCGCAGCCTCGCCGAGGCCGAACTCCGCGCCGGACAGTGCTCCAGGGCACTCGACCACGCCCACCGCGCCCAGGCGCTGACCGACGCAACCGCTCTGTCACCCGCACCGGCGTGCTACACCTCCGCCCTCGTCGAGGGCGCCGCCCGGCGCACCGACCTCGCCCTCGTCCACGCACGCCGCGGAGCCGACACCGCCCGGCAGGAGGACAACAAGATCTTCCTCTCCCGCAACCTCTTCGCCCTCGGCCACCTCCTCCTGACCACCGGCCGCCCCAAGGAAGCCCTGGAGGCCCTGGAGGAGGTCCGCTCGCTGGAAGAGCTCCAGCAGGTCCACGACCCGTCCGTTCTGCGCTGGCATCCCGAGCTCGCCGAGACCCTCGTCGCCCTCGGCCACCTCGACCAGGCACAGAGCCTGCTGGACGACACCCGCCGCACCGCGACCGGCCTCAGCAGGGACACGATCCTCCCCCCGCTCGAACGCGCCCAGGCGCTTCTGGATGCCGCCCGCGGCAATTACGACACCGCCGCCCGGCGCCTCACCGACGCGGCCGCCCGCCTCCACCATCTCCCCCTCGAACGCGGCAGAATCCTGCTGGCCCTCAGCCACACCGAACGACGCGGACGCCGACGCGCCAGCGCCCGCGCCGCCGCGCAGGACGCCGCCGACCTCTTCACCGCCCACCGGGCACACCCCTGGGCCGAAACCGCCGCGCGCACCCTCAGCCGACTGGACGCCGCACCCGCAGGCGGCAACACCCAGCCCCGCCTCACCTGCGCCGAACAACGCTGCGCCGAACTCGCCGCCGCCGGAATGAGCAACCGAGACATCGCCACCACCCTCACCATCAGCGTCAAGACGGTCGAAGCGACCCTCACCCGCGTCTACCGCAAACTCGGCCTGCACTCACGCTTCCAACTCGCGCACACCGTCATACCGGCACGTGAGTGACCCGCCCGGACGGCGGCTTGCCCGCCGCCCCCAGGGGACGCTGAGGTGATGGGCAAGCCCAGCCGGACCACCGGCCGGGGTGCGCGAGGGAGGGCACGATGCACAAATTCGAGACGGGCCGGACGGTCATACAGCGCGACGTGTACCCGACGGGCCGGGTGTGCTGGACCGCGGGCCCGTGTGTCACATGAGGTGACCCCTGGGGTGTGGACACTCTGACCAATGGATCTTGGTGGCCCGAGGAAGGGTGTCCTGGTGGGACGTAGGTCTCGGTATCCGGAGGAGTTCAGGAACGACGCGGTCGCGCTGTGGCGTGCGGCTACCGGCCGACG
>NZ_JBHYMK010000085.1:0-24900 GCF_042743065.1 Streptomyces sp. NPDC058872 | reverse complement strand
GGGGACCATGTCCATGGTCCCGGGGCCGAAGGCGCGTGCGGTGTCCCCGCTCCTACCGCAGGACGTGCACCTGGTCCTGCACGGTGGACGGGTCGCCGGGCCACAGCCGCATTTCCCCGAGGTCCGGGCGCAGGACGACCGCCGCGACCGTCCGCTCGCGGCGGATGTCGCCGTTGTCCCGGACCAGGATCGGGGGCGTCGCGAGGAGCCGGTGATGGCTCGCGGTGTCGCCCGCCTTCGGGATGCCGGCGTCGAGGACCGTCTGGAGGCGCCGCTTGGAGGAGTTCTTGGCGAAGACGTTGATCTCGTCCTGCTCGGTGAGTTCGGCGTCCAGGAAGTGGTTGGTGTGGGCCAGTTCGTCGCCTTCGATGACGCGCCGCCGCGCGACCGTCGCCTCGACGCACACGGTCCGGTCCACACCGCAGATCGTGAACGCCCGCGAGCTGGCGAGCGGCAGCTCCCGGAGGATCTCGACGGCCTGCTCGACCGTGTCGGCGGTGTCGAGGACGTGCCGGATCGCCAGGTACGGCGGCACGCCCGGCCGCCAGTTGCCGCCGAGGACGAGGTTGATGCCCACGGCGATCCCGGCGTCGTTGACACCGAGGTAGCCGAGGAGACCGGCAAAGCTGAGCACCAGGGAGCGGTGGCGCGGTCCGGAGACCGACAGCACGGCGATCTGGTCGTCGAGGTTGCCGTTCAGGTCGACCGTCTGGGCGAGCACCGGTTCGGCGCCGGCCGAGGCGTACGTGGTGCAGTCCCCGGCGGTGACCCGGCTGTAGCCGATCAGCTCGCGGCGCAGCTGCAGCAGCCAGGCGGCGTCGCGGTCGATCCCGGCGCCGACGGCGAGGCCGTCGATCTCGGCGGCGAGGTCCGGCAGCGCTTCGGCGACCACCGCACGGTGGGCCGCGATGTCGGGCCGCAGCGCGTCGAGGTCGGCCGGTCGGTCGGTGAGGTGGCCGAGGCGGGCGAGCGAGTCGTCGAGAAAGCCGCGGAGCCGCCCGGCGAGCGCACGCCCGTGGCCGACGCCACGGGCGTGCGGCGAGCCGGACAGCACCAGGAGCGGTGCGCCCGTCACGCGCACGGGTTGACCGCCCGACCGTCGCGGCGGAGCTGCTCCTCGACCGGGGCCCATTCGGCGCGGAGCACCGAGTAGTAGATCGCGTCGCGCCTGCGCCCCTCGGGCATCGGGTTGAAGCTGCGCATGACGCCTTCCTCGCACGCGCCGACCTTGCGCAGTCCGGCGCGGGCCTGGAGGTTGAGGACGTCGGTCTTGAACTCGACGCGCTCGGCTCCGAGGACGTCGAAGGCGTGCTGGAGCAGGAGGTACTTGGCCCAGCGGTTGATGCCCTTGCCCTGGAAGTCGACGCCGAGCCAGGACCAGCCGATCTCCAGTCGGCCGTCGGCCTCGCTCAGGTTGCCGTAGCTGGAGCTGCCGGCGACCTGTCCGGTGCTCTTGTCGACGATGACGTAGACCGCGCGCTTGCCGCTGGTCTGGTCAGCGAGCATGGCGTCGAAAAACTGGTCAAAATCAGCGTCGCTCTCGACACGGGATACGAAGTACTTCCAGATCCGGTCGTCGAACGCGATCTTGCGCAGGGGTCCACGGTCGTCCTCCGAGATCGGGTGGAGCTCGACGTGCTCGTTCTCGAGGAGCGCGGAGACGTGCTGGGTCCAGGCGTTGTGGGTCAAGGAACTCATCCCTTCAGGGGGGCATGGGGGCGGAGGGCGTCGACGACGTCGCCGAGGGTGCGCATCCCGGCGAGGTCGTCCTCGGTGAAGTTGTCGAGTCCGACCTCCGCCGCCTTGCACAGGGAGGTCAGGAACAGGACCTTGTTGAGCGAGGTGATCCCGTACGTCTCCACGAGGTTCTCGCCGAGGTCGAGGCCCGCGGGGTCCGGACGGTCGCGCAGCACCAGGGAGAGCTTCTCCCGCGCCAGGGTGTCGAGGTCAGTGGACATGGATGCCTGCCTTCGGGTTGTCGATCCGGTCTCGGTAGCGGTCCGCGATGCGCTTGCGGATCGGTTTGAACTGCGACGTGAGGAGCCCGCCCTCGACCGTGAACGGCTCGTCGGCGACGATCACGCGGATGATCCGCTCGTCGCGCTCCGACGCGGCGTTGACGGCGGCCAGGGCCTCGCCGACCGCAGCCGTGTCGACCGGTCCCGGGTGGGGTGAGACGACGGCGACCAGGCCGGCCTGGCTGGGGCAGTACACGACGCATTCGGCCACCGCGCCGGTGTCGCGGAACCGCGTCTCGATCGGCCTGACGATGATCTTCTTGGCGTTGTCGAGGACGATGACGTCGTCGCTGCGGCCGAGGATGTAGAGGAACCCGTCCTCGTCGAGGCGACCGAGATCCCCGGTGCGCACGATGCCTCCGGGCCGGAAGATGCGCTCGCTGTCGCCCGGAGCGGCGTACGTGTAAGCGGTGTTGACCGGGTGGTCGCTGCGGACGCAGACCACGCCCTCGTCGTCGATGACGATCTCCTTGCCGGGCAGTGCCCGGCCGACGCTGCCCTCGCGGTGGGCGCCGGGGTGGTTCTTGGTGGCGATGCAGGTCTCGTTGAGGCCGTAGCCCTCGTAGATCGCGAGGCCGGCCTCGGTGTAGAACCTGAGCGTCGCCGGGTCGGCGGGAGCCGAGCCCGTCCACAGGTAGCGGACGCGGTCGCCGAAGAGCTCGGCGGCGGCCTCGGCCGGTGCGGCGCCCGCCGCGATGCTGCCCTCGATGTGCCGCTTGGCCGTGTCGAAGAAGGCGGGGACGCCCATGACGACGGTGGGGCGGACGGACGGCAGCACGGCGAAGACGGACTGGTACGTCGTGATCGTGATGTCGTGGCCCCAGTACAGCGCCGAGTACAGCCAGTAGCGCTGCTGGAGGAGCGAGAGCGGCAGGAACGTCAGGACGTCGTCGCCCGGCTTGTGCTCGAAGACGCTCTGTACGGCGTGCAGCGAGGAGTCGATGCTGCCGACGGTGGCCTCGAGCCCCTTGGGGACACCGGTGGATCCGGAGGTGAACTTGACGGTCGTGCACTGCGTCGCGGCCCACTGCTCCGGCTCGAACCCGCCGGCGTCCTCCTCGGCGTAGCCGGCGACGGCCGAGATCGGCAGGACCTGGCACGGAGCGTCGTCGGGCAGCCGGACGTCGGTGTAGAGGGCGTCGAGGCCGTAGCGCTCGACGAGCTCGGCGTCGGGGCTGAACTTGCCGGGCTCGAACCCCGCGGTCTGCGCCCTGAGCATGAGCGCGGCGACGTCGAGCAGCACCCATTCGAGCCGGTTGGCCGAGAGGATGCCGATGCGGTCGCCCGCACCGACGCCCCGGCGGCCCAGCGCCGCGGCGACGGCCTTGGCCCGGTCGTAGAACTCGGACAGCGGCAGGGTGGTGCGGTGGCCGAGTCCGGTCACCGTGAGGGAGCCGTCGTGCGCGGGCCGCTCGGCGATGACGCGGTTGATGATCGATGCGGTCATCGCTGCTCGCCGGTGCCGAAGAAGCGGGCGTCCGCGAGGGTGCAGCGGCTACCGGGCTCGACCAGGTCGACCGTGTCGGGCCAGGTGGCGACGGCCGGGACGCCGAGGGCCTCGGCGAGCTTGGCCGAGAAGCGCGGCATGAGCGGCGCCGACGCGGTGGCGAGCAGGCGGGCCGCGGCCAGTTCGAGCGAGAGGGCGGTACGGGCCTCGGAACTCCACCGGCCGTCGTGCGTCAGGGCCGACTGCCGTCGGGAGAAGGCGCGGACGTCGGCGACGATGCCATCGAGCGCAGCCGCGGCGGCCGTCAGCGAGAACCCCTCCGGGTTGAGGGCGGCCGTGACCTCGTCGAGCCGTACCGACAGGCGGTTGAGGAACGCGGTCTGTTCGGCCGTCCAGGTGCCCGCGTCGGGGGCGATGCCGGCGAAGTGCTTCTCGACGCGCTCGCCGAGGCCGGTGAGCCAGTCCTGCCACTCGCCGACGAGGGTGTCCGCGCAGGCGCGGTCGAACTCGGCGCGGCGGAAGTCGGTGCGCTCGCCCTCGGGCCGGGTACGGGAGAGGTAGTAGCGCACCGCGTCGACGGTGTCGGGGGTGAGGATCTCCTTGCCCCAGATCGCGTGCCGCCGGCTCGTGGAGAACTTCTGGCCCTCCAACAGGTAGAACTCGTTGACGTGGTAGTCGATGTCCGGGTTCCACCCGGGGTGGGCGAGCCCGTACAGGACCGGGTAGAGAATCGCGTGGTAGAAGCTGTTGTCGTACCCGAAGAAGTGGACGATCTTCCAGTCCTTGGAAGGCGCCTCCTTCGACCACGGCTCTCCCGTCCCGGCGCCGAGCTGCTCGATGCCGTGCAGGAAGCCGTGGCTCATCTCCGGCCAGACCCAGATGACCTGTCCGTCGAGGTCGTCCTCGGCGGGCCGCACGCCCCAGTCGGAGGGGTGCGAGACCGGAAGGTCGAGTGTCTTGCGGGCGAACACCCGCTCGGCCAGCTCGCGCAGACGGACCGGGACCCGGCCGAGTTTGTGGTGGTCGGCGACGGCGTCGGCGAACTCGTGCAGCGGCAGGGTGTAGCGCTCGACGTCGGTGGTCTTCGGTACGGCGCTGCTCAGGCGGGAGGTCGGGTCGACGAGGTCGGCGACGAGGTTGGGCTCGCCGCACTCCTCGCAGATGTTGCCGCCCGCACCGTGCGAGCAACTGGGGCAGGTGCCACCGACGTTGACCTCGTAGAGGTACTCGCCGGTCTCGGCGTCGAGCAGGGCCGGCGTCGCCTTGGGCGTGACGCGCCCGGAGTCGACGAGCCGGGTGAAGAAGCGCTGGAGGCCCTCGCGGTAGCCGTCCTCCGCGTTCGTGGCGTAGTACTCGTCGACGCTGATGTCCATCGCCTTGAGCGTCGCGGCGATCTCCGCCGAGAAGTGCGCGGCGACCTCGGCGCACGTGGAGCCCTCGCGGGCGGCGACGGCCGTGACGTAGCTCTGGAAGTCGTCGCTGCCGGTCAGGTGCCACGCCCGGTTGCCGATGAGCCGCTGGTAGCGGACGTAGACGTCGGCGCCGAGGTACGGGCCGGAGAGGTGCCCGAGGTGGAGGTCGCCGTTCGGCGTCGGCGGCGTGGAGAACACGAACTGGGGACGGTCGGTGTGGTTCGTGCGGGTGCGCGACGTCGCCGAGGCCCGGGTGCGGGCGGAGTCGCGCCAGTACTGGGTGAAGAAGACCAGGTCCGTCTCGCCGGTGTTGGTGATGATGTGCGACTCGAACGGCTCGAAGAGCACCACGGTGCCCGGTCGGACCTGGTGGCCGCGGCCGTCGACGGTCAGCTCGCCCGTACCGGCGACGATGACGAAGAACTCGGTCTCGTCGTGCCGGTCCGTGTGCGAGGAGGCACCGGGGGCGACACGGCCCCAGCCGGCGCCGACGCCGAGACCCTCGACCGAGGACATCTCGATGCCGAAGGCGTCGGACAGTGCGGATTCGCTGTACTGGTTGAGGATCATGACTGCCTCTGTAGTGGCTGGGGGATGGTCCCGGTCGGTGTGAGGTCCAGGGCGGCAATGGCCTCGGCGGCGATGGCCGGGGCCAGACGGTAGCCGGAGCCGTTCGCGGCTCCGGCGAAGACCAGGCCGGGCAGCAGCTCGGCGACGACGGGTTCGCGGTCGGCGCTGTACGCGTCGCAGAACACCCGGCCCGAGGTGCACCGGTCCACCAGGCCGGGAGCGAAGCGGCCCAGGACGGCCCGGGCGTCGTCGAGGTCGGACGGCTCCAGGGCGGGGCCGACGCCGTCGGGGGTGACGTCCCAGCGGTCGCAGGTGTAGCTGAACAGGTAGTGGCCGCGCTCGGGGAGCGGCAGGACGAAGGCGTCCTCGTCGTGGAAGACCACGAGCGGGTCACCGGCCGCCGGAGCCCCTTCGAGGTGGGCGGCGACGACCTTCTTGACGCGCAGCCCCAGCGGGGCGACGAGCTCGGCCCAGGCGGGGTGCCCGATCCACGGACCGGGGGCCAGGACGACCCGGCGGGCGAGCAGCTCCCGCCCCGATCCGAGCGTGAGGCGGTGGTACCCGCCCTCGGAGGAGAGTTCCGTGACCTCGGTGCCCTCCAGAACGGTCACCCGGTCGCGCAGCCCGGCCAGGACGCGCCCGGCGACCGCCTGGACGTCGGCGTAGTGGCACCCGTCCAGGTCCCACGCCCTGGTGCCCGGCGCGGCCGCCCAGTCGTGGGCCGGGGCGGTCTCGTCGCCGAGTCCCAGGTACACGGGGGAAACCCCGTCGACGTCCCCGGCCGAGACGACCGTGGCGTCGACCGTACGGATCGGCAGGTCGAGTTCGGCGGCCAGGCGCTCCCAGACACCCTGGGAGTACGCGGACATGGACCTGACGCGCTCGGTCCCGCCGCGCGGGAAGTGGACGCCGGCCGAGCGGCTGGAGGCGCCCTGGCCGGCCAGGCCGCGTTCCAGGACGGCGACGCTCGCGCCGGGGAAGGCCGCGACCGCCTCACGGGCGATGACCGCGCCGATGACTCCGCCGCCGACGACGGCGAGGTCTACGCGGTCCACTGCGTGCCCCGTCCGCTCTTGGCCGACCAGTCGATGAACGACGTCGCCAGTTCGGGGGCGCCGCAGCCGCGCAGGCGGTTGGCGATGCGCTGGGCACGCCAGGCGTTCAGGCTCAGGTTCACGTCGGGCAGGCCGCGCTGGCCGCGTACCGCGTTCTGCACGAAGATCCGGCGGTCCGGCGGACCGTCCCAGGAGATCGCGAAGTCCTCGTCGACGCGGACCTCGCCGTTCTCGGTCTCGATGCGGTCCTTGAGGGGATCGAGGAACTTCTTCGGGGCGGGGCGGAAGCCGCTCGCCCAGACCACGGCGTCGACCGGGAGGCACTGGCTCTGGCCGGACTCGTCGTTGTGGCGCAGCGTCACCTCGAACGTTCCGGCGGACGTGCGGTCGGCGGACACGACGGTCCGGTTGGGCATCAGCCCGAAGCGGTGCTCGTCGCGCTCGATGAACTGCAGGCGGTACAGCTGCTGGTAGATCGCCCGGAGGGTCGACTCGGAGATTCCGTCCGAGCTGAGCAGGTGGGCCGAGTTGAGCTCGGCGCGCTTGGACTCCGACAGCCGGTAGAAGTACTCGGAGTACTCCGGCATGTAGAAGTCGTTGGTGAACGTCGAGTCGTCGATCGGGAAGTAGTTGCGGCGCCTGGAGATCCAGGAGACCCAGGCCGGGCGCTCGGACTCGGGCCGGGAGATGAGGTCGAGGAAGGCCTCGGCCCCGGACTGGCCGCCGCCGACCACGGCGACCCGCTTGCCGGCGAGCTTCTGCGCGTGGTTCAGGTACTGGCTGACGTGGAACTGGCCGGCGCCCAGGTGCGGGAAGGCGAACTCCGGCACCCACGGCACGGTGCCGACGCCCACGGCGATGTTGTCGGCGGTGACCTGGCGGCGGTCGGTGGTGACGCGGAAGACGCCGTCGAAGTCGACCCGCTCGACGGTCTCGGAGAAGACCACGTTCTCGTTCTTCTCGGCCGCCCACGCCAGGTAGTTGCGGAACTCGGTGCGCGGCACCTCGGCGAACTGGGCGTTGAGGAAGTGGTAGATCCGGCCTCGGTCGTGCAGGTACGACAGGAACGAGAACCGGTTGGTCGGGTCGGAGAGGCTCACCAGGTCCTTGAAGATCGAGACCTGGAGGGTCGCGCCGTTGATCATCTGGTCGTCATGCCAGGTGAACCGCGGCTTGCGGTCGAAGAAGAGGTTCGGCTGCTCCGAATCGCCGTGCAGCAGCGCGGCCAGACTCAGGTTGGCCGGTCCTGCGCCGATGCCGACGAGCCGGAGGTGACTGGCCTGGTCGACGGCACCGGAGGCCGTCATCGGCTTCTGTACGGGTCCCACGTGAGGTCCTTCCTGTGGAGGTGCAGGTCTTTGGTGCGGCGGCGGCCGGTCCCGGCCGTCCTTCACAGGGCGTCGGCGATCGTCATCTCGATGACTTCCGAGGACCCTTCGTAGATCCGCAGCGAACGGATCTGGCGGTAGAGCCGCTCCGTCGGGCTGCCCGCGACGAGTCCGGCGGCGCCGAAGATCTGGACGGCACCGTCGACGATCTCGCCCGCCGCCTCGGTGGCGTAGAGCTTCGCCGCCGAGGAGTGCTTGGCGTGGTCGTGGTCGAGGTCCGCCGCCCAGGCGGCGCGGGCGGTGAGCAGCGCGGCGGCCGAGAGCTTGACGTCCATGTTCGCGAGCGAGGACCTCACGAGCTGGAGGTCGGCGAGCCGGCCGCCGTAGGCCTTGCGGGTACGGGAGTGGTCCCTGGCCAGCCGGAAGGCGCGCCGGCCGAAGCCGAGCGCGGCGCCGGCCACGGTCGCCCGGGCCCGTTCGAGGATGTCGAGCGCGACCACGATGCCCTGGCCGCGCTCGCCGAGCACGGCCTCCGGGCCCACGCGGACGTCGGTGAAGGTCAGTTCCGCCCAGGAGCGCGGGGCGATCGCGCCGATCGGTTCCGCCGTGAGACCGGGGGCGTTGCCGTCGACGACGAAGGTGGTCAGGCCCAGCGGTCCCGGGCCGTCGCCCGTGCGGGCGAGGACGACGCACACGTCGGCGATGTCGCCCTGCGCGATCCAGGTCTTGGTCCCGTTGAGGACGAACCCGTCCCCGTCGGGGGTCGCCTCCAGCACCGCGGCGCTCAGGTCGGAGCCCGCGCCGGGCTCGGAGAGGGCCAGCGCCCCCGCACGCGTCCCGTCGGCCAGGCCCGGCAGTTCGCGGCGACGCTGCTCCTCGGTGCCGTGGCGGGCGATCGCGGCGGCGGTGAGCTCCTGGATCGAGTACGTGAAGTCGGCCAGGTCCTCGTGGTACGCGAGGGCCTGGCGCCGCAGGCACAGGGACCTCATGTCGGAGTCCGGCCGGTCGGGGTCGAGGTGGCGCAGCCACCCCGACCGGCCGAGCTCGGTGAGCAGCTGCCGCCCGGCCGCGGCCGGATCGGTGGTGTCCAGCGCCGCCCACACCCCGGCCCGGTCCGCGCACCACTGTCCGATCTCGTCGGCGAGCGCGCGGTGGGCGTCGTCGTACAGAGGCAGCGTGAGGACGCCGGGGTCGAACACTTCGGAAAGAGTCATCGTGATCCTCGCTCAGACGGTCGATCGGCGAGCGGCTCGGAAAAGAAAAGGGAAAAGGGAATCGGGAATAGGGAACGCCGCCGCCTCGGCCGGATGTCCTCCGGATACGCCGCGGGTCATGGGGCGGGCTCCTACCGAAAGGCCGTGGGCCGCGTACAGGGGAAACTACGGCCACTCCCGTGACCGGCGCGTCCGCGACAAGTTCATCCGCCGGGACTCATGACGGTTACCGCGCTCCGCCGCCGGTGCGCACCGCGTTTACCCGCAACTACGGGCCCCGACCGCCAGTACCGGCTTTTTACGGCCCGCCCGGGAAGCCGCACGGCGCGCATTCCGTCCGGGTAATCGCCGCGCGTACCTGATCCGCCGCCCCGTAATCCGGACGGCCGTGAACGGATGAGCCTGTCGCGGACGCGCGCTTCACGGCCGGGTTCGTAGGTTGCTTTTCCATGTGGTGGTGGGAATGCGCCCTCCGATCGGTCGGGCGCTTCCGCCACGGAGGTCCTGTAGTGATCGGGGTGGATTCGTGATGCGGGTAGTGGTGGTCGGTGCGGCCGGCTATATCGGCGGGGAGCTGCTGCGGCTCCTGATCGGTCACCCCGAGGTCGAGGTGGTGGGCGCGGTCTCCTCCCGCTTCCCCGGCAAGCGGGTCGACGGAGTGCACCCGAATCTGCGGGCCTCGACCGATCTGCTGTTCTGCTCCGCGGACGAGGTCGACGAGTGCGACGCGGTCTTCCTGGCCCTGCCGCACCGGGCCGTGATGACCCAGATCGAGCACTGGTCCCAGCGGGCCAAGCTCGTCTTCGACCTGACCGGTGACTTCCGCCTCGACGACGCGGACGTGTTCGAGCGCTACTACGGCACCGAGCACCAGGCCCCGCACCTGCTGGACGCCTTCGTCCCCGGCCTGCCCGAACTGCACCGCGAGCGCCTGCGCGGCGCGGACCTGATCAGTGTGCCCGGCTGCATGGCCACGGCCGGCGTCCTCGCGCTGCTCCCGCTCGTCGCGCACGACCTGATCGACACGGAGGCGGGCGTCCAGCTCGACGCCCGCACCGGATCGAGCGGCTCCGGCTCCACCGCCGGCCCGGCGAACCTGCACGCCGAACGCAGCGGTGCGATGCGGGTGTTCGCCCCCACCAGCCACCGCCACGAGGCCGAGATCTCCCAGCACCTGGGCATGCCCGTGTCGATGACCGCCACCGGTGTGGAGGCCGTCCGCGGCGTCCAGTCCATCGGTCACCCGACCCTGCGCCCCGGCGTCGGCAAGGCCGCCATCCGGCGGGCCTACCGCGAGCAGTACGCCGAGGAGCCCTTCGTTCGCGTCGTCGCCCACCAGCGCGGCATCTTCCGCTACCCCGACCCGAAGATCCTCCTGGGAACCAACTTCTGCGACGTCGGCTACGCCCTCGACGAGGACACCGGACGCCTGACGACCATCGGCGCCCTCGACAACCTCGTCAAGGGCGGTGCGGGCAACGCCGTCCAGTGTCTCAACATCCGCATGGGCTGGCCCGAGACCTTCGGCCTCACCTTCCCCGGCCTCCACCCCCTCTAGTCCTCGCCCACCGGAGAGACCGTGACCACCGCACCACTCACCGTCGTCAAATGCGGCGGCAATCCCGCCGTCGACGCCGCGGGCATCTGCGCCGACATCGCCCGCCTCGTCCACGAAGGGCACTCGATCGTCCTGGTCCACGGAGGTTCCGGGGAGATCAGGCGTCTCGCGGGGGAACTGGGCGTGCCGCAGCGCACCCTGGTGGCCCCGGACAACGTCTCCACGCGCTACACCGACCCGGCCACGCTCGACGTGGTCGTCCTCGCGCTGGCCGGATCGGTCAAGCCCAAGCTGGTCGCCGAACTCGCCCGCCACGACGTGCCAGCGGTCGGGCTCACCGGCATGGACGGCGGCATGCTCCGCGCGCGCCGCAAGTCCGCCGTCCGCGCCGTCGTCGACGGCCGTACCGTGCTGGTCCGCGACAACCACAGCGGCCGGCTCACCACGGTCCGCACCGAGCTGGCCGAGGCGCTGCTGCGCCTCGGCCACGTCCCGGTGATCTCGCCGCCCGCCATCGACGAGCACGACCGCCCGGTCAACGTCGACGCCGACCGCGTCGCGGCGGCGCTCGCCGTCGCCCTGGGCGCCGACCAGCTGCTGCTGCTCACCGGAGCGCCCGGCGTGCTCGCCGACGTCGACGACCCCACCAGCCTGCAGAGCACCTACTGCATCGCCCCGGCCGGCCCGCCCGACCCCTCCGCCACCGGCGGCATGGCGCTCAAGCTCATCGCCGCGCGTGAAGCACTCGCCGGCGGAGTCGCCGCCGTGCGCATCGCGGACGGGCGCGGCCCCGCCCCCGTCAGCCAGGCACTCGCCGGCGCCGGCACCACGGTGCGCATCGCCCCTGCCGAGGAGCCGGTCCACAGCTCTCACGAAATGGAGATCCGCGCATGACCGAACCGAATGGCAAACCCGCCGTGTGGCAGGGCGGCACGGTCTGGCTGACCGGACTGCCGAGCGCGGGCAAGACCACGATCGCGACGGGCCTCGCCGAACGGCTGCGGGCCGAGGGGCACCGCGTACAGGTGCTCGACGGGGACGAGGTCCGTGCGGCGCTCTCGAAGGACCTCGGCTTCTCGAAGGAGGACCGGGACACCAACGTACGCCGGATCGGGTACGTCGCCAGGCTGCTCGCCTCTCACGGTGTCACCGTGCTGGTGCCGGTCATCGCTCCGTACGCGACGTCGCGGGAGGCCGTGCGCGACCAGCACGCCGCACGGGGAGTCCCCTATCTCGAAGTGCACGTGGCGACTCCGGTGGAAATCTGCGCGGACCGGGACGTGAAGAGCCTCTACGCCAAGCAGGCCGCCGGCGAGATCAGCGGCCTCACCGGCACGGACGACCCCTACGAGGTGCCGGTCGCCCCGCAGCTCCGTCTCCACACGCAGGACCAGACCGTCGAGGAGTCGGTCCAGCAGGTGTACGCGGCACTCACCGAGCGGGGTCTGTCATGACCGTCGCCCCGGCCCTGCTCACCGGCCCCCGGCACTTCCCCACGCCGCCCCCGCTGACCCACCTCGAAGCGCTCGAAGCCGAGGCGGCCCACGTCTTCCGCGAGGTGGCGGGCGAGTTCGACCGGTCCACGCTGCTGTTCTCCGGCGGCAAGGACTCGATCGTCATGCTGCACGTGGCGCTCAAGGCCTTCGCCCCGGCACCCCTGCCGTTCTCGCTGCTCCACGTGGACACCGGCCACAACTTCCCCGAGGTGATCGCCTACCGCGACCGCGTCGTCGAGAAGCACGGCCTCCACCTCGACGTGGCGTCCGTCCAGTCGTACATCGACGACGGAAGGCTCCGCGAGCGCCCCGACGGCACCCGCAATCCCCTGCAGACCGTTCCCCTGCTCGACGCGGTACGTGCGGGCCGCTTCGGCGCGGTGTTCGGCGGCGGCAGGCGGGACGAGGAGAAGGCGCGCGCCAAGGAGCGCGTGTTCAGCCTGCGGGACGAGTTCGGCGGCTGGGACCCGCGCCGGCAGCGGCCCGAGCTGTGGCAGCTCTACAACGGTCACCACCAGCCTGGCGAGCACGTACGGGTCTTCCCGCTGTCCAACTGGACCGAGCTGGACGTCTGGCAGTACATCGAGCAGGAGGGCATCGACCTCCCGGAGATCTACTTCGCCCACCGGCGCCAGGTGTTCCAGCGCGACGGCATGTGGCTGGCGCCCGGCGACTGGGGCGGCCCCCGGGACGGCGAGTCCCTGTGCGAGCGCCAGGTCCGGTACCGGACGGTCGGTGACATGTCCTGCACCGGCGCGATCGAGTCGTCGGCCGCGACGGTGGGCGCCGTGATCGCGGAGATCTCGGCGAGCCGGGTGACCGAGCGCGGTGCGAGCAGGGCCGACGACCGGCTGTCCGAGGCCGCCATGGAGGACCGCAAGCGAGAAGGGTACTTCTAGACATGTCAACGGGCATCTCGGAAGAGGCAGTTCAGAGCGCCGAGTCCGACCGGCTTCCGGGTGGCCTGCTGCGGCTGGCTACCTGCGGCTCGGTCGACGACGGAAAGTCCACCCTGGTCGGACGGCTGCTGTACGACACCAAGTCCGTCCTCGCCGACCAGGCGGCGGCCATCGAGGAGGTCTCGCGCAGGAGGGGGCAGGAGGCGCCCGACCTGGCGCTGCTCACCGACGGCCTGCGGGCCGAGCGCGAGCAGGGCATCACCATCGACGTGGCCTACCGCTACTTCGCCACCGCCCGGCGCCGGTTCATCCTGGCCGACACCCCCGGGCACGTGCAGTACACCCGCAACATGGTCACCGGCGCCTCCACCGCCGACCTCGCCGTGGTCCTGGTCGACGCCCGCACCGGCGTCATCGAGCAGACCCGCAGGCACGCGGCGGTGGCCGCCCTGCTGCGCGTCCCGCACGTGGTGCTGGCCGTCAACAAGATGGACCTGATGGGGTACGAGGAGGCGGTCTTCGCCTCGATCGCCGAGGAGTTCACGGCGTACGCGACCGAGCTGGGCGTGCCCGAGATCACCGCGATCCCCATCTCGGCGCTGGTCGGCGACAACGTCGTCGAGCCGTCCGCCCACATGGACTGGTACGGCGGCCCGACCGTCCTGGAGCACCTGGAGACCGTCCCGCTCGGTCAGGACCCGGTCGCCTGCCAGGCCCGGCTGCCCGTGCAGTACGTGATCCGTCCGCAGACCGCCGAGCACCGCGACTACCGCGGCTACGCGGGTCAGGTCGCGGCCGGTGCCTTCCGCGTCGGCGATGCGGTGACCGTGCTGCCCTCGGGCCGCACCTCCAAGGTCTCCGGGATCGAGGTGCTCGGCGATGCCGTGGACGCCGCCTGGACGCCGCAGTCGGTCACCCTCCTCCTGGAGGACGACATCGACGTCTCGCGCGGTGACCTGATCGTGCCGACCGGCGACGCGCCCGCCACCACCCAGGATGTCGAGGCGACCGTCTGCCACGTCGCCGACCGGCCCCTGACGGTCGGTCAGCGGGTGCTGCTCAAGCACACCACCCGTACCGTCAAGGCGATCGTCAAGGAGATCCCGTCCCGGCTCACCCTGGACGACCTCTCCCAGCACCCGGACCCGGGGCAGCTGGTCGCCAACGACATCGGCCGGATCAAGGTGCGCACCGCCGAGCCGTTCGCGCCCGACTCCTACGCCGACTCGCGCCGCACCGGCTCCTTCCTCCTGATCGATCCCGCGGACGGCACCACGCTCGCGGCCGGCATGGCGGGCGACTCCTTCGCCGCCGCCGAGAGCCCGATCGTGGCGGACGAGGAGGGGTGGGACTTCTGACGGACGCCGGGCGGGACGGGCGGGGCGGCAGGCGCGATGACGCACGCGCACCGCTCGCCCCGCCCACCGGCCTACCCGCCCGCCGGGATCATCCGCGCCGTCTGCAGCATCCGCACCACCCACACCACCCGCATCACCCGCACCACCCGCACTACCTCGCCTCCGAGAGGACACCCTCCCGTGCCTGCCAGGCGCCCCAGCCGTATCCCCCGCACCGCCTCGCGTCGCACCGTGGCCGCTGCCGCCGTCCTGCCCCTGCTGCTGGGCGCGCTCGCCGCCTGCGGCTACGGCTCGGAGGCCGGGAAGGACGACAAGGCCGGCGCGGCCGGCAAGGCCGTGCCCGTCGCGGGCGCCCGGAAGCTCACCGCCGACTCCGTGAGGATCGGCTACTTTCCGAACCTGACGCACGCCACCCCGCTGGTCGGCGTCCAGGAGGGCCTGTTCCAGAAGGAGCTCGGCGGCACGCAGGTGCGGACCGCCACCTTCAACGCCGGGCCCTCGGAGATCGAGGCGCTCAACGCGGGCTCCATCGACATCGGCTGGATCGGCCCCTCGCCCGCCGTCAACGGCTTCACCAAGTCAGGCGGCAAGAACCTGCGCATCATCGGCGGTTCGGCGTCCGGCGGCGTCAAGCTGGTCGTCAACCCGGACCGGATCAAGTCCCCGGACGACCTCAAGGGCAAGACCATCGCGACCCCGCAACTGGGCAACACGCAGGACGTGGCCTTCCTCGACTGGATCTCCGAGAAGGGCTGGAAGGTCGAGGCCCAGAGCGGCAAGGGTGACGTCGACGTCGTCCGCACCGACACCAAGGTCACCCCGAACGCCTACGCCTCCGGCGCGATCGACGGCGCCTGGGTACCGGAGCCGACCGCTTCCAAGCTGGTCTCCGAAGGCGCGAAGGTCCTCCTGGACGAGTCCGACCTGTGGCCGGACAAGCAGTTCGTGATCACGAACATCATCGTGTCGCAGAAGTTCCTCAAGGAGCACGAGGACGTCGTCGAGGCGGTCCTGCGCGGCTCGGTGAAGACCAACGAGTGGATCGAGGCCGACCCGGAGCGGGCGAAGGCCTCCGCGAACGCCGCGCTCAAGGAGCTCTCGGGCAAGGAACTGCCCGCGGACGTCATCGACCCGGCGTGGAAGTCCCTCCGGACGACCGACGACCCGCTGGCCACCACCCTCCGGGCCCAGGCCGACCACGCCGTCCGGGCCAAGCTGCTCAAGCAGCCCGACCTGAAGGGCATCTACGACCTCGCGCCGCTCAACAAGGTCCTCACGTCCCTGGGCAGGCCCGAGGTCTCCGACGCCGGTCTCGGCGTCCCGTAGCCGCACCGCACGCCGAGTCCACAGGTTCCCCGGACCAGGTCCCCAGGAGGTGACGACCATGGCCGCCGCCGTTGCCATGCCCACTGCCGTTGCCGAGGCCGCGGACGCCAGGGCCGACGAGTACGGGTACGCCGCCCGGATCGGGCACGTCTCGAAGTCCTTCGCGGGGCCAGCAGGGCCCCAGCTCGTCCTGGACGACGTGACGCTCGACGTCGCGCCGGGCGAGTTCGTCACGCTCCTGGGAGCCTCAGGGTGTGGCAAGTCGACGCTGCTCAACCTGGTCGCGGGCCTGGACCGGCCGAGCGCCGGCACCATCGAGACGCCGGGCGGTCGGCCCGCGCTGATGTTCCAGGAACACGCCCTGTTCCCGTGGCTCACCGCGGGCAAGAACGTCGAACTGGCCCTGCGGCTGCGCGGCGTGGCCAAGGCCGACCGGCGCGCCCGTACCGAGGAACTGCTCGAACTCGTGCGCCTGGGCGGTGCCCATGGCAAGCGGGTGCACGAGCTGTCCGGCGGCATGCGCCAGCGCGTCGCGATGGCCCGCGCCCTCGCCCAGGACTCCCGGCTGCTCCTGATGGACGAGCCGTTCGCCGCCCTCGACGCCATCACCCGGGACGTCCTGCACGACGAGCTCACCCGCATCTGGCGCGAGACGAACCTGTCCGTCCTCTTCGTCACGCACAACGTCCGCGAGGCCGTCCGGCTCGCCCAGCGGGTCGTGCTCCTCTCCTCCCGCCCGGGCCGGGTGGCCCGCGAGTGGACCGTGGACATCCCGCACCCGCGCCGCATCGAGGACCCGGACGTCGCCCAGCTCTCCGTAGGGATCACCGAACAACTGCGTGGGGAGATCCGCCGCCATGGCCGACACTGACACCGCGGCCGGCACCGCGGCCGCTGTTCATGACCCGGGCAGCCTCGAAGCGGGCCTGGACGCCCTGGACTCAGTACGGACCCACCGCACCCCGGTGCGCCGGCTGCTCGTCAGGAAGGCCCTGCCGCCGCTGACCGCCGTGCTCCTGGTCCTCGCCCTCTGGCAGGGCCTCGTGTGGGCCGGGGCCGCCGACCCGGCCAAGCTGCCCTCGCCGTCGTCGGTGTGGACCAGCCTCACCGACCTGTGGCTCCAGGGCACCCTGCTCGACATCGTGTGGACGAGCGTCTCGCGCGGGCTGCTCGGCTTCCTGATCGCCCTGGCCATCGGCACGCCCCTCGGCCTGCTCGTCGCCCGGGTGAAGGTCGTCCGCGCCGCCATCGGCCCCGTCCTCGCCGGCCTCCAGTCCCTGCCCTCGGTCGCCTGGGTCCCCCCGGCGGTCCTCTGGCTCGGCCTGGACGACTCGATGATGTACGCCGTGATCCTGCTCGGCGCCGTGCCCTCGATCGCCAACGGCCTGGTCTCCGGCATCGACCAGGTGCCGCCGCTGTTCCTGCGGGCGGGCCGCACCCTGGGCGCGACCGGGCTGCGGGAGGCCGTGCACATCACCCTGCCGGCCGCGCTGCCCGGCTACGTCGCGGGCCTCAAGCAGGGCTGGGCCTTCTCCTGGCGCTCCTTGATGGCCGCCGAGCTCATCGCCTCATCGCCCGATCTGGGCCTGGGGCTCGGGCAGTTGCTGGAGAACGGCCGCAACAACGCCGACATGCCCGGCGTCTTCCTGGCGATCATCCTCATCCTGGTCGTCGGCATCGCCATCGACCTGCTGGTCTTCAGCCCGCTGGAACGCAGGGTGCTGCGCGGCCGCGGCCTGCTGGCCAAGGGCTGAGGAGGCCCCGACGCACGGTCGGGACGTCCGTCGTGGCGTACCCCGGCCTCGACGCCCGACCGGCTGCCCCGCCCCGCTCAGCTCTTCGGCGCGGACAGGACACAGAATTCGTTGCCCTCCGGGTCGAAGAGGGTCACCCAGTGCTGCCCGTCCTGCACGGGGTCGGCGCGCCGAGCACCGAGGGAGAGCAGCCGGGCGACCTCGGCCTCCTGGTCGTCGGGGCGGAAGTCGGGGTGGAGCCGGTTCTTCACGGCCTTGCCCTCGGGGACGGGGACGAAGAGCAGCCCCGGCATCCGGTCCGGCTCGGGCCGGATCTCGATGATCTCCTCGGTCTCGTCGACCACGACCCAGCCGAGCGCCTCGGCCCACCAGCGCCCGAGGGCGAAGGGGTCGAACGCGTCGACGGTGATTTGTTCCCATGTGAGTGCCATGGGCGTGAGCATAGACAGAGTCGCCGGGCCGGGGAGAGCACCAAGGCGACCTACGTCGGAAGGGCGCGGTGGATGCGGACCGTGCGGGGGGCGGGGGAGTTCACCGCGACGGCACCGGCGTGCGTGGTTGCCACCGGGAGGTCGGTGAGGTGCCAACCCGGGAGGTCGCCGCGTACGTCGTCGGCCGCGAGGCCGCGGCCCAGGCCGGTGCCCAGGCCCTTGAGGTAGGCCTCCTTGCGGGCCCACAGGCGGGCGAAGACCGCCGGCCGGTCCTCCGGGGCGGCAGCCTCGACCTCCCCGCATTCCGACGGATGCAGCAGCTCCGCGAGCTCCTCGGCGACCTCGGCCGCCGGTACGGGCTCCGCGTCGACGCCGATCGGAACGGGCGCGACGCCGATCAGCACCAGGTCCCGGCTGTGGGCGAGGGAGAACTGCGTGGAGCCGGACGCCAGAACGGGCCTGCCGTGCGGCCCGGTGCAGCCCGGGCAGGGGGCGCGGGTGAAGCGAAGCTCCTCGGGTGCCACACCCGTCGCACGGGACAGGACCGCCCGAAGCGCCACGTGGGCGAAGCCGTAGAGCGTGCGATCACGGCGGTGGACGAGTGCCGCCATGCGACGGCGCTCCTCCTCGTCCAGAACGGACAGATCGAGCGAGGACTCCGAGACGTCGCCCGGAATCGGGAGCACCCACAGGTGCAGATCACTCGTGTCGCACGCATCGGTGCCCATGGGAACTTCCCCTCGGATGATCGGGCCGACGAAGGTGACGCCGCCGGTCGGCACCGGCTGCGGCTCCGCAGCAGCGGACCCGGTCCCCAGGGGCAGGCTCTGCAAGCCTGCCGATGGAGGACCGGGTCCTGGTGAGTCGTCGCGCTCCGGAGTGGCGAGCCCTTCTCGACTGAAGGGCCCGGACGCGGAAGAGGCCTTGATCGGCCCGGACTTACTCGCCCCAGTCCTCTTCGATCTCGGGCGCGAGGGCGAGCACCGTGGGGTTCAGCGCCACGATCTCCAGCTCGCTGCGGCAGCCGGCGCACTCCAGGATCTCGTTGAGCCGTACCGACTCGCTGATCTGTACCTGCTCCTCGCACTCCGGGCAGGCCTGTCCGGTGGACGCGGGCGTGGTCATGGTCATGGTCATGCGATGCATTCCTTTCGGTCGTTCCTCCCGGAGCGGGCCGCCGTGTCGAGGGCCGTACGGACCGCCCTGACGACTCGCTCCGCGGTGAGGTCGTAATGTGCGACGAGGTGTTCCTGGTTGCCCACCTCGTCGACGAACTTGTCCGGCATGCCGAGCCGCAGCACCCGTGTGGGCGCCCGCTCCGACAGGGTCTCGGCCACGGCGCCGCCGAGGCCGCCGCCGCGCCAGTGCTCTTCCAGCGTCACCACGAGCGAGGCCGGCCGGGCCGCGGCCACCAGCGTCTCCGCGTCGAACGGCCGCAGGGTGTGCATGTTCAGCACGGTCGCCTCGATGCCCTGCCCGGCGAGGACCTCCGCTGCCGCGAGGCAGGCGAGCACCGGGTAGGGGCCGCAGCTGGCGAGCACCACGTCGCCGCCCTGCCGAAGGGTCTGGGCCTGCCCGATGACCGGCGGCGGGGCCGCCGGCAGTGCCGGGGTCGCCTTGCGGCCGAGCCGGACGTAGAGCGGTCCGTCGAGGTTCAGGCTCTGCTCGACGAACGCCTCCGTGGCGGCGGCGTCGGCGGGCACCACGACGGTCATGCCGGGCAGTACCCGCATCACGGCGAGGTCTTCCAGGGCCTGGTGCGTCGGACCGAGGTGGCCCGCGGACAGACCGCCGTGCGTGGCCATGATGCGGACGGGCAGCTTGTTGTAGGCGATGTCGATCTTGATTGCTTCCAGCGCCCTGGACGTGGCGAAGGCGGCCATCGTGTTGACGAACGGGATCCGCCCGCACGCGGCCATGCCGGCGGCCGTGCCCATCAGGTTGTGCTCGGCGATGCCGAGGTTGAGGTACTGGTCACCCGCCGCCGCGGCGTACTCGGCGTTGAACAGACCGGTGTCGGAGTCCAGGCACATCAGCTCGGGATGCCGCTTCAGCAGAGGAAGCAGACCGTCCCGGTACGCCTCTCGGGTCGCGCGGCTCATCCGGTGGCCTCCGTCGTCTGCAGTGCGCGGGCCGCCCGGGCGTGGTTGCGCGGCGACAGGGTCACGTAATGGCTGGCACTGCGGCCGGCGAGGAACGGAAGGCCCTGCCCCTTGACCGTACGGGCGATCAGCACGCTCGGTTTGCCCGGTTCCCACGGGGCGGCGTTGAGGTGGTCCGCCAGTCGGTCCGGGTCGTGGCCGTCCACGTCGCGGACCGCCCAGCCGAAGCTCCGCCAGCGGTCGGCCAGCGGCTCCATGGGCGCGATGCCCTCGGTGGCGCCGGTCAGCTGGAGGCCGTTGCGGTCCACCACCACCACCAGCCGGTCGAGCCGCAGGGACGCGGCCGCGATGGCCGCCTCCCACACCGAGCCCTCCTGGAGCTCGCCGTCACCGAGCAGCACGAACGTACGGGAGTCACTTCCGGCGTACCGGGCGGCCAGCGCGAACCCGCAGCCCAGCGAGAGTCCGTGGCCGAGCGAACCGGTCGGCAGCTCGACACCGGGCACCGCCCGAACCGGGTGGCCCATCAGCCTGGAGCCGGGACGCCCGTATCCGGCGAGTTCCCCGACCGGGAAGAAGCCCCGTTCGGCCAGCGTCGCGTAGAGACCGATGGCGGCGTGGCCCTTGCTGAGCAGGAAGCGGTCGCGATCCGGGTCGTCCGGCCGCTGCGGGTCCACGTTCAGCACCGAGAAGTACAGGGCGGCGAGGATGTCGGCGCTGGAGAACGCGCCGCCGAGGTGGCCGCCCTCCGGCCCCGCGCACATGTCGACGACGTGGGACCGGATGCGCGCGGCGACCGTGTCCAGGGCTTCCCGCTCCAGGACCTGGGTGGCGGTCATGAGGCCGCCTTCGCGAGCGTGGCCACCATGTCCCTGTTCGCCCACACCTTCTCGAAGGCGTCCGCGTACAGACCGAGCAGCTCGCCGGCGCCCGGGTGCAGGTGGCGCTTCTGGATCGTGAGCGAGTCGGCGATGACCTCCCGGGTCACCGGGTAGCCCTCGCCCGCGTTCGTGCCGGACGCGCCGGTCACGGACCACGGGTAGCCGGAGCCGAAGCCGACGCGGTCCGTGAAGACCTTCTGGTCGGGCAGCGGCATCAGCTGGTACTGCGACACCGGCACGCCCTCGGCGCGCAGCAGCCGCCGCAGCGCCGAGCGCAGCGCCTCGGGCCGCACGCCGTCGAGACCGAAGGCGGCGGGGTCGAAGCGGAAGCGCAGGATGTGCCAGGCGTGCGTGGTGTCCGGCAGCGCGGTCGGCACCGTCAGTCCCGGCAGCTCGGCGAGGCGCGCGAGGAAGCCGGTGACGTTCTCCTGCCGGGCCCGCTCGTAGGCGTCGAACCGGTCGAGCTGCGAGAGGGTGAACGCGGCCTGGAGGGCGTTCATCTTGTAGTTCCAGCCCAGGCCGTACGAGATGTAGTCGCGGTCCCGGCCGGCCTCGATGTCCTCGCCGAACTGGCGTCCGCGGCGCATCTTCGCGGCTAGCCCGGCGTCCTGGGTGACCAGCAGGCCGCCCTCGCCACAGGTCGGGATGTTCTTGCTGACCTGGAGGCTGAAGGCACCCGCGTCACCGATCGCGCCGACCGGTCGTCCGCGGTGCGTCGCGCCGGGAGCCTGGGCGGCGTCCTCGACGATCGCCAGGTCGTACTTGCGGGCGATCGCGGTGAGCCGGTCCATGTCGGCGGGCGCGCCGTGCAGGTGCACGGGGATGATCGCCTTGGTCCGCGGCGTGATCCGGCGCTCGACGTCGTCCGGGTCGATGTTGAAGGTGACCGGGTCGATGTCCGCGAAGACCGGCACCGCCATCTGGTGCACGGGGGCGAGCCCGGTGGCGATGAAGCTGAACGCGGGCACGATCACCTCGTCGCCGGGGCCGATGCCGAGTGCGGCGAGGGCCAGGGCCAGGGCCGCGGTGCCGTTGGACACCGCGACGCAGTTCTCGTGGCCGAAGCGGCGGGCCCAGTACTCCTCGAGTTGGGACACGGCGTTCACGCCGTCGGTGTCGGACACCAGGCGCGGGCCGTCGAGCGCCTCGAGGACGGCCTTGCGGTCCTCGTCGTCGATCAGCGGCCACTGCACGTGACGCCGGTCCCTCGGTACGGCCGCCGTACCGCCGAACGCTGCCAGCTTGCTCATCACTCTCCAGTCCGCTCCGTCGCGGAGGTCGGTTTAGGTACGTTCACAGCCGCGCCGCCGCGATGACGGCGTCGACCGCGCGCACATAGGCGGCGCGCAGCAGCGTGGCGTGGTGGGCGATGTCGGGCGCGGCCACACGCGGGTCGCCGTGGCCGTGCGCCCCGGTGAACCGCAGTCCGGTCCACGCGTGGGCGACGGACTCGACCGCGCGGCCCGCCGCGGCGAGCACCGGGTCGTCCCCGTCGCGGCCGCAGCGGCGCAGCAGTTCGCCGTGCAGCGAGGCCTGCGCCTGCATGGCCCAGCCGAACGGGTACAGCTCGCGCAGTGCGCCCGCGTCCCCGGCCTGGCACCGCTCGGTCAGTTCGGCGACGAACGCGTCGTACCCGGCGAGCCCGGTACGGGCGGAGGTCTCCGTGGTGAAGCCCTCGATGTTGGTGCGCAGGTAGCCGCCGAGCAGCTCCGGCGTCAGGGGGGCCGGCCGCGTGCCGAGACGGACGTCGAGGCAGCGGCGGCCGATCTTCGAGTCGCTGAAGAAGGCGTCCTGTACGTCGGTCGGATTGGCCGAGCCCCAGCTGCGCAGGAACTCCTCGATGGGCACGGCGCCACGGAAGGCGGGCGGCATCGCGTCCGAGACGTAGACCACGCCGCGCGTCTCGTCCAGACCGTAGATCACCACGAGGTGGGCGGCGTGCACATCCCCGTACGCGGGCCTGAACGGCAGGTGGAAGTTGTCCACGGCGGCGATGACGAGCCGGTCGTCGGCCAGGTGCTCGCGCACCTCGCGCCAGACGTCGTCCTCGTCGGCGGGCTGCCACCAGCGGGCACTCAGGTCGTGGTGAGGAGCGAGCGCCTTGCCCAACTCGCCGTCGGTGCAAGGGTAGTAGAACTCCTCCGGCCTGATGTCGCCCGGCAGGTGCAGGAACTGCCAACCCGCGCCGAGCACGGCCAGCGGGTCGGCGCCCTCACGCGCCAGCTGCGAGCCGAACGTGGCCTGCAGGCAGCTGATGAGGTCGCGGTACCAGAGCTCGGGCTCAGGGCCGGTGATCGTGTACGTGCGTGCTCTCGCCTCGTCGGCCATGTCAGGACTCCGTCCGCTGCAGGGTGAGGGCGAAGACGTGCACCGCGACGTTGCGGGGCAGCAGGATGCCGGTGAGGCCGGCGCGCCGGGTGACCGGGATCCGCTGCGCCCACATGACCGCGGGGATGCCGCGCTGCACGTGGTGCGGGTAGTGCATGACGAGGCTCTCGAAGGCCTTGACCTCGCCGAACCACGCGGGCGCCGCCCAGAAGTCGGAGACGCGGAGCGCCTCCGGGTCGACCGAGCCGTCGGCGAAGGTCAGCTGTACGGAGTCCTCGCTGCGCCGCTCGGACGCGGCCAGCACGTGGATCCAGTCGTAGCGGCCCTCCGGGACGCGGATGAACTGTCCCTCGCAGCGGACGTTGTCCGGCCCTTCGCAGACAGGGGGGAACCGGAAGGGGACGCCGTCCGCGTGGACGAGGCTTCCACCCTGGGGCAGGTATTCGGCGGCGAAGGAGTTCCGCCACACATTGAACTCACCCACCTTGGTGTCCGTCGCCGGGGAAATGGCCGTGTTGTTGCGGTGGTCGGAGATATCGACCGTCTCGAACGGTCCACTTCTGCCGCGGGGCGCCGAAGCCTCGGTCACGTCACACGCGTCACTGAACACCTTTTTCATGTGCAGTGTGCTTCCGGTGGGCACCGGAGTTTCCGTCAAGTTCACTGAAAACCTTCTCGAGTCTCAACAGTCCAGGCTGCCGAGGACCGGACCTTCGGTCACTCTTTCCGCCGGCGCCCCGATGACCTTGGATGCCTGAAATACCGCTCTGTGCACTCGCCGGACAATGATCCTGATCATTTCTTTCGGGACGCTCACGGCCGCAGCGCGGCAGCGCGCAGCTTCTCGTAGTACGGCATGTGGTAGTCGAGATAGGCGCTCAGCGTCGGGTCCGCCGCGACGGACCCGACCGTCGCGCCCGAGCTGCGCGCGAAGCCGGCGGTCCGGCTGGTCGACTGGTGCCACTTGCTGGTCGACTGCCACTCCGAGCGCATGCCCGGCTGCCAGCTGAGCGCCTCCGGTACGAAGGGGATGCCCACGGCCTCGCAGTACGCGCGCACGGTCTCGGCCGGGCGGTCGAGCAGGTCGTCGGAGTCGATCACGACCGGCGTGTTTCCGGTGGCGGCCTGCACCGCGGTGAAGATCTCGTACAGCCGCTCGAAGCCGATCTCGTCGCGCCCGAGGTCCGGGTTCAGCTTGTGGTGCGAGGCGATGGCCTCGGCCGGATGCCGAATGATGAACGTGTGGCTCGCGGCGGCGAGGAATTCCTCGTCGGCGAGGAGCGCCGGATAGTGGAAATCCGTCGTGTCCTTGAAGAACACCGGCTTTTCCGCAGCGATCTCGCGCAGCGCCGTGAGGACGTCCCGCTCATTGTGCGCGACCCGGTCATGGATCTTGGCCTCACCGAAGTCGACCACGAGGGAGAGCGGTTCGTGCACCACTACATGGTCGTCGCGCTCGGCCATCATCCGCGCGAATGCGGTGGACCGGCAGCGCGGCGCGCTCCACAGCGCGAGTACCGGGATCCTCTCCGGCGTGCGTCCCATGATTTCCCCCTCTGGTCCGGCGTCCGTGAACTGTTCCGGCAGGCACCGGAATCCGGATCAGCGTGGCACGGCCGGAAGGAAGACCGGGTAATCAGGGGTTGTAATCGTGGGGTGGGGGGTCAGCGGGGTGTGTCGTTGTGGATGAGCTTGTTGCGGATGTTGGGGGTGTGGGGGTGGT
>NZ_JBHYMK010000084.1:0-25947 GCF_042743065.1 Streptomyces sp. NPDC058872 | reverse complement strand
CCGACCGGCGTGAAGTTCTTCAACTGGATCGGAACGATGTGGAAGGGCTCCTTGTCCTTCGAGACCCCGATGCTCTGGGCCGTCGGCTTCCTGATCACCTTCACCTTCGGTGGTCTGACCGGCGTCATCCTGGCCTCGCCCCCGATGGACTTCCACGTCTCCGACTCGTACTTCGTCGTGGCGCACTTCCACTACGTCATCTTCGGCACCGTGGTCTTCGCGATGTTCTCCGGCTTCCACTTCTGGTGGCCGAAGTTCACCGGCAAGATGCTCGACGAGCGCCTCGGCAAGATCACCTTCTGGACGCTGTTCGTGGGCTTCCACGGCACGTTCCTGGTGCAGCACTGGCTCGGTGCCGAGGGCATGCCGCGTCGTTACGCGGACTACCTGGACGCCGACGGTTTCACCACGCTGAACACGATCTCGACGATCTCCTCGTTCCTGCTCGGCCTGTCGATCCTGCCGTTCTTCTACAACGTCTGGAAGACCGCCAAGTACGGCAAGAAGATCGAGGTCGACGACCCGTGGGGTTACGGCCGCTCGCTGGAGTGGGCGACCTCCTGCCCGCCGCCGCGGCACAACTTCCTCACCCTGCCGCGGATCCGTTCCGAATCCCCGGCGTTCGACCTGCACCACCCCGAGATCGCTGCTCTCGACCAGCTCGAGAACAAGCCCCACGAGGTGGAGGCCCTCACCGGCGGCAAGGAGGCCGGCAAGTGAAGATCCAGGGCAAGATGTTCATCTGGCTGAGCGTCTTCATCCTTGCCATGGCGATCCTCTACGGCGTCTGGTCCAAGGAGCCGGTCGGTACGACGGCGCTCTTCCTGGCCTTCGGCCTGGCCATCATGATCGGCTACTACCTGGCCTTCACGGCCAAGCGGGTCGACGCGATGGCGCAGGACGACAAGGAGGCCGACGTCGCGGACGAGGCCGGTGAGGTGGGCTTCTTCGCCCCGCACAGCTGGCAGCCGCTCTCGCTGGCCATCGGCGGTGCGCTCGCCTTCCTCGCCATCGCGATGGGCTGGTGGCTGCTGTACTTCTCCGCCCCGCTGATCCTCGTCGGCCTGTTCGGCTGGGTCTTCGAGTTCTACCGCGGCGAGAACCAGAACCAGTAGCAGTACCCCGCTCCGCACCGGAGCACACCGAGGGGCCCGGACACTTCGTCACCGAAGCGTCCGGGCCCCTCTTTTGCAGCACTCGACGCGCTGGGGGTGAGGATTGTCCTTAGCGTGAAGTCATGAACGACACGCCGCGCATTCGGACTGTTCTGAGCTGCACTCTTCTGGCCGTAACCGTCACCGCGGGCGCCACCGCCTGTACGGGGTCCGAGGGCCATCCGCTGTCGGTGAAGGCGTACGACGCGGTGGACCAGCTCGCCGTCAGCGCCCCCGCGGACGGAGCGAAGGCGGACCCGGAGAAGCCCCTGGAAATCACCGTGAAGGGTGACGAGGGGCGCATCACCGACGTCACCGCCGTCGACGACGCGGGGCACCACCTCGCGGGCGAACTCACCGCGGACGGCCGGCGGTGGCGTTCCACGGCCGCCCTGGCGGCCGGCGCCCGGTACACCGTTCGGGTGGCCACCGAGGACGAGGACGGCGCTCCGGGAGCCCGTACGTTCACTTTCGAGACGGCACCGGCCAAACGGGCCCTGACCGTCGCCTTCGGGCCCCAGACGGGCACCTACGGCGTCGGTCAGCCCATCACCGCGGAGCTCAGCCTCCCCGTCAAGGACCGGTCGGCGCGCGCCGTCGTCGAACGGGCGCTCAAGGTCCGTTCCACGCCCGCCGTCGAAGGGGCCTGGTACTGGGTGGACGACAAGAAGCTGCACTTCCGTCCGAAGGAGTACTGGCCGGCCGGGGCGCTCGTCCAGGTCACCGGGAACCTGGACGGCATCAAGGTGGGCGACAAGCTCTACGGCGGAGCGTCCGAGCCGCTGAAGCTCACCATCGGGGACCGGATCGAGGCGATCGCGGACGCCGGGTCGCACTACATGACGGTGAAGCGCAACGGAGAAGTGATCAACACCATTCCGGTGACCACCGGCAAACCGGGCTTCTCCACCCGAAACGGCATCAAGGTCATCCTGGGCAAGGAGTACTACGTCCGGATGAGGGGGACCAGCATCGGCATCGCGGAGGGCAGTTCCGACTCGTACGACCTGCCCGTGTACTACGCCACCCGGGTCACCTGGAGCGGCGAGTACGTGCACGCCGCCCCCTGGTCCGTCGGTTCCCAGGGCGTGGCGAACGTCAGCCACGGCTGCGTCGGCATGTCGATGGGGAACGCCGCCTGGTTCTTCGAGACCGTCCGCCCCGGGGACATCGTCAAGACCGTCAACAGCGCCGGTGACACGATGGCGCCCTTCGGCAACGGCTTCGGGGACTGGAACCTGTCGTGGGACAAGTGGCGCCAGGGCAGCGCCCTGGTGGAGGCCGCCGGAAACCCGGTGGCCCCCGCCGAGAAGGCGCGGCTCCGGCCGTCGATCTGAGCGGCGCGGGAGCCCCGGCCCGCTCAGGCGTCGATCGACAGGCGCGAGCGCAGCAGGGAGGCCAGGGACGCCGCGAACTCGACCGGTTCCACCGGAAGGGTGACCGCGGCGTCCGCACGGCTCCAGGTGGCCAGCCAGGCGTCCTGGGGGCGCCCGATGAGCAACAGGACCGGCGGGCAGCGGAAGACCTCGTCCTTGATCTGCCGGCAGACGCCCATGCCCCCGGCGGGCACCGCCTCGCCGTCGAGCACGCACACGTCGATCCCGCCCCCGTCCAGGGCCTTCAGGACGGCGGGGAGCGTCGCGCACTCCACGAACTCGATCGGGGGAACGTCGCTCGCGGGCCTGCGCCCGGCCGCGAGCCGCACCTGCGCCCGGGTGTTCGCGTCGTCGCTGTAGACCAGGACCGTGGCACTCGACTGCATCGTTCCTCCGTGGGGAAGTCCGTGGGAAGGTCGTCGATCGATGCGCCGGATGCTACTCCGGTCCACACCCCGTCAACACCCGTTCAACACCTGTTCGAAGGGTGCCCGGAAGCTCCGGCACTGGGCCGTTCGGGCCCGACACACCCCCCTGACACTCCGAACGGCACCCCCCGGAGTGAGGGCGGGATAAGCGACCGACATAATGTCGGTCGTGGCGACAGTAACGACAGTAGAAACAGGGCACGCGCACCCGTCGGTCAATCGACCGAACCTCACCAGCGTCGGAACCATCATCTGGTTGAGCTCCGAGCTGATGTTCTTCGCGGCCCTCTTCGCGATGTACTTCACCCTGCGATCCGTGATGGGCGCGGAGTTCTGGACGGAAAAGGCCGAGGCCTTGAACCTTCCGTTCTCCGCGACGAACACCACGATCCTGGTGCTCTCCTCCCTCACCTGTCAGCTCGGCGTCTTCGCCGCCGAGCGGGGCGACGTGAAGAAGCTCCGGACGTGGTTCATCATCACCTTCGTGATGGGTGCGATCTTCATCGGCGGCCAGGTCTTCGAGTACACCGAGCTGGTCAAGCACGAGGGCCTCTCGCTCTCGTCGGACCCGTACGGCACCGTGTTCTACCTGACCACCGGCTTCCACGGCCTGCACGTGACGGGCGGTCTCATCGCCTTCCTGCTGGTCCTCGGCCGGACGTACGCCGCCAGGAGGTTCACTCACGAGCAGGCAACCGCCGCCATCGTCGTGTCCTACTACTGGCACTTCGTCGATGTCGTCTGGATCGGCCTCTTCGCCACGATCTACATGATCAAGTAATCGGTTCCGCCTCCACGGCGGACCGAGACATCCAGCAAGCATCGACGCAGAAGATCCTGACACCGGGGTAATCCGTGAAAAAGCTCTCCGCACGACGACGCCATCCGCTGGCGGCGGTCGTCGTCCTACTCCTCGCGCTGGCGGCCACTGGGGGGCTGTACGCCGCGTTCGCGCCCGCGGGCACGGCGAAGGCCGATGAAACCGCCCAGTCCCTCGCCATCGAGGAGGGCAAGAAGCTCTACTCCGTCGGCTGCGCCAGCTGCCACGGAACCGGCGGTCAGGGCACCTCTGACGGCCCGTCCCTGGTCGGCGTCGGTTCCGCCGCGGTCGACTTCCAGGTCGGCACCGGCCGCATGCCGGCCCAGCAGCCGGGCGCCCAGGTCCCGAAGAAGAAGGTCATCTACTCGCAGGCTGAGATCGATCAGCTCGCGGCGTACGTCGCCTCTCTCGGTGCCGGCCCGATCACGCCGACCGAGGCCCAGTACAACCCCGCGGGTGCCGACATCGCCAAGGGCGGTGAACTGTTCCGCAGTAACTGTGCCCAGTGCCACAACTTCACCGGTGAGGGCGGCGCGCTGACCTACGGCAAGTACGCCCCGAGCCTCGAAGGCGTGAGCCCGAAGCACCTCTACGAGGCCATGCAGACCGGCCCGCAGAACATGCCCTCCTTCCCTGACACGACGATGCCGGAGAAGGAGAAGAAGGACATCATCGCGTACGTCCAGGCCGTCAACAGCGACAAGGCCGACAACCCGGGCGGTCTCAAGCTCGGCGGCCTCGGTCCCGTCAGCGAGGGCCTGTTCGCCTGGATCTTCGGTCTGGGTGCGCTGATCGCAGTTGCCGTCTGGGTCGCGGCCCACACCGCTAAGGCCAAGAAGTCATGAGTACCCAAGAGATTCCTGAAGAGAACCTGCCGGCAGGGCAGGACACCGCGCACGGCGCGGTGAAGGTCGCCGACAACCCGTTCGCCGACCCGGGCCTCCCGCCCCACAAGCCCCGCATCCAGGACATCGACGAGCGGGCCGCACGCCGGTCCGAGCGTGCGGTCGCCTTCATGTTCACGCTGTCGATGCTGGCCACCGTCGGCTTCATCGCCTCGTACGTGATCTTCCCGGTCGACAAGATCGTGTACATCTGGCCCTTCGGTCGGGTGTCCGCGCTCAACTTCGCCCTGGGCCTGACCCTCGGTTCCGCGCTCTTCTTCATCGGCGCGGGTGCGGTCCACTGGGCCCGCACCCTGATGTCCGACGTCGAGGTCGCCGACGAGCGCCACCCCATGGAGGCGTCGCCCGAGGTCAAGGCGAAGGTCATGGCGGACTTCGCGGCCGGTGCCGCGGAGTCGGGCATGGGCCGCCGCAAGCTCATCCGCAACACGATGTTCGGCGCGCTGTCGCTCGTACCGCTCTCCGGCATCGTCCTGCTGCGCGACATGGGCCCGCTGCCCGAGAAGAAGCTCCGGACCACGCTGTGGACCAAGGGGCTCCAGCTCATCAACATGAACACCCACGAGCCGCTGCGTCCCGAGGACGTCGCGGTCGGTTCGCTGACCTTCGCGATGCCCGAGGGCCTCTCGGAGCACGACGAGCACTTCCAGACCGAGATCGCCAAGGCCGCCCTGATGATCGTCCGGATCCAGCCGGAGGACATCAAGGACAAGCGCGAGCTCGAGTGGTCCCACGAGGGCATCGTCGCGTTCTCCAAGATCTGCACCCACGTGGGCTGCCCGATCTCCCTGTACGAGCAGCAGACCCACCACGTGCTCTGCCCGTGCCACCAGTCCACCTTCGACCTCTCCGACGGCGCCCGCGTCATCTTCGGCCCGGCCGGTCACGCCCTTCCGCAGCTGCGGATCGGCGTGAACGACAAGGGCTTCCTGGAGGCGCTCGGCGACTTCGACGAGCCCGTCGGTCCTGCATTCTGGGAGCGCGGATGAGCACTGTGACCGATACGCAGAAGAAGGCACCCGCCGGAGAGCGGGTCGCCGACTGGGCCGACGGCCGCCTGGGGATCTACACGTTGGCCAAGGCCAACATGCGGAAGATCTTCCCGGACCACTGGTCCTTCATGCTGGGCGAGATCTGCCTCTACAGCTTCCTCATCATCATCCTGACGGGCGTCTACCTGACGTTGTTCTTCCACCCGTCGATGAACGAGGTGGAGTACGTCGGACCGTACGTCCCGCTCCAGGGACAGCTGATGTCCGAGGCGTTCAACTCGACCATGCACATCTCCTTCGAGGTGCGCGGTGGTCTGCTCATCCGGCAGATCCACCACTGGGCGGCGCTGATCTTCCTCGCCGGCATGTTCGTGCACATGATGCGCGTGTTCTTCACCGGTGCCTTCCGCAAGCCGCGTGAGATCAACTGGCTGTTCGGCTTCCTGCTGTTCTTCCTGGGCATGTTCACCGGCTTCACCGGTTACTCGCTCCCGGACGACCTGCTCTCCGGCACCGGTGTCCGCTTCATGCAGGGCGCGATCCTGTCCGTCCCGGTCATCGGCACCTACCTGTCGATGTTCCTGTTCGGCGGGGAGTTCCCCGGCGGCGACTTCGTGGCCCGGTTCTACTCGGCGCACGTGCTGCTGCTGCCCGGCATCATGCTGGGCCTGGTGGTCGCCCACCTCATCCTGGTGTTCGTCCACAAGCACACGCACTTCGAGGGCCCCGGCCGCACCAACAAGAACGTCGTCGGCATGCCGCTGCTGCCGGTGTACATGGCGAAGGCCGGAGGCTTCTTCTTCCTGGTCTTCGGCGTCATCGCGATCATCGCGGCGATCGCCTCGATCAACCCGATCTGGGCCCTCGGCCCGTACCGACCGGACCAGGTGTCCACCGGCGCCCAGCCCGACTGGTACATGGGCTTCGCCGAGGGCCTGATCCGCGTCATGCCGGGTTGGGAGATCAACCTCTGGGGCCACACGCTGGTCCTGGGCGTGATGATTCCGCTGGCGATCTTCCCGGCGGTCCTCGCGGCCATCGCGGTCTACCCGTTCATCGAGTCCTGGATCACCGGCGACAAGCGCGAGCACCACATCGCGCAGCGCCCGCGCAACGCTCCGACGCGCACCGCCTTCGGCGTCGCCTGGATCACCGCGTACATGATCATGCTCGTCGGTGGCGGCAACGACCTCTGGGCCACGCACTTCCACCTGTCGATCAACTCGATCACCTGGTTCGTCCGGATCTTCTTCTTCCTCGGCCCGGTCATCGCGTTCATCGTCACCAAGCGGATCTGCCTCGGCCTCCAGCGCCGGGACAAGGACAAGGTGCTGCACGGCCGCGAGTCCGGCATCATCAAGCGCCTGCCGCACGGTGAGTTCGTCGAGGTCCACGAGCCGCTCAGCCAGGGCGAACTGCACCGCCTCACCGCGCACGAGCAGTACGCGCCGGCGGAGCTTCCGCCGGCCGTCGACGAGAACGGCGTGGAGCGCAAGGTCGGCCGCATGGAGAAGCTCCGGGTCAAGCTCAACAAGGGCTACTACGGCGACGACAGCCAGGTCGCCAAGCCCACGGTCGAGGAGTACAAGGAGATCCAGAGCGGCCACGGCCACCACTGATCGCCCCTTCCTCCTGACCTCCCCCGCTCCGGGATTCCCCTGAGCGGGGGGACACCACGGTCGCCACGGCAAGAGCCCCGTCCATTCGATGGACGGGGCTCTTTGCCGTGCCCGGAGGTCGATAGGGTGGGGGCGTATCCGTCACGTGATCACCTGGAGCCGGCCATGAGCACCGCGACCCCCGCTGGAGGACCTACCACGGCGGGCCGCTCCTGGCCCGTCCTGCTGAACGGACTGCTCGACGGCAAGGACCTGTCCGCCGACGACACCGCCTGGGCGATGGACCTGATCATGAGCGGCGAGGCGACCGACGCCCAGATCGCCGGGTTCATGGTGGCGCTGCGCGCCAAGGGCGAGACGGTGCAGGAGATCACCGGCCTCGTCCGGACCATGTACGAGCACGCCAACCTCATCGAGGTGCCGGGGCCCGCCGTCGACATCGTCGGCACCGGCGGCGACGGAGCCAAGACCGTCAACATCTCCACCATGGCGTCGATCGTGGTCGCCGGCACGGGGACGAAGGTCGTCAAGCACGGCAACCGCGCCGCCTCCTCCGCCTCCGGCTCCTCCGACGTCCTGGAGAAGCTCGGCATCAACCTGCACCTGACCCCGCAGCGGGTCGCCGAGGTCGCCGAGGAAGCCGGCATCACCATCTGCTTCGCGGTGAAGTTCCACCCCTCGCTCCGGCACGTCGCCGCGGCCCGCGGCCAACTGGGCATCCGCACCACCTTCAACGTCCTCGGCCCGTTGACCAACCCGGCCAAGGTGCGGGCCCAGGCGGTCGGGGTCGCCGACCCCCGCATGGCGCCGGTCGTCGCCGGCGTCTTCGCCGAGCGCGGCAACTCCGCACTTGTCTTCCGGGGGGACGACGGCCTGGACGAGCTGACCACCACCGCCACCTCCCGGGTGTGGGTGGTCCGGGACGGCGGCGTCACCGAGGAGCGCTTCGACCCGCGGGACGTCGGCATCGAGCTGGTGCCGCTGGAGGCCCTGCGCGGCGCCGACGCCTCGTACAACGCCGATGTGGCCCGCCGCCTCCTCGCGGGGGAGACCGGCCCGGTGCGGGACGCGGTGCTGCTCAACGCGGCGGCTGCGCTCACCGCCCTGGAGCCCGGCAGCGGCACCCTGACGGAGCAGTTGGCCGCGGGCATCGCACGGGCGGCCGAGTCCATCGACTCCGGTGCGGCCCGACGGTCCCTCGACCGCTGGATCGCGGCCAGCAACGCGTAGTCGGCGCGGCGTCCGCGCCCGGCCCCGGTCCGGCATCCGGACCGGGGTCTTGCGTTTCCGCGATCATGTGGCAGGATGCGTGGCAGGTCATGAGTGACAGCTGTGAAGCCCCGGCTAGCTGTCCGGCAACCCTCCGTCCGTGGCGGGGTGCCCCGGGTGAAGACCGGGCCGTGGGCAGCGAGGTCCACGGCAAGCGCGGACCCCTCGACACACCAGGGGTCCTGGTTCTTCGAGGAGCGTTTTCCGTGAGCAAGCGAATGCGATAGGGCGACAGCGCCCCTTCTTCCCCCCTCGGAACAGGGTCACTTCCGCGTGCCCGTGCGCACGCGGGCCCGCGCCCCGCGCCGTCTCCGAGGCACCACCCGTACCCCGCCACCGGGCCGCGTACGGGATCCGAAGCCATTCCGCACCGCCCGCCGGGAGATACCGCCATGTCCGCAACCCCGCACGCCGTCGCCACCACGGTCGAGTCCACCACGGTCGAGTCCACCGAGCCCTGTTGTGCCGCCCCGCTGTCGGTCCTCGGTCGGGAGGTCACGGTCCCGCTCGTCACCGGCGGCGAGGTGACCTACGCGGCGCTCGACTACGCCGCCAGCGCGCCGGCCCTCCAGCGGGTCTGGGACGACGTCGCCGCGTACGCCCCCTACTACGGCAGCGTCCACCGCGGCGCCGGCTACCTCTCGCAGCTCTCCACCGACCTCTTCGAGAGCAGCCGCGCCACCGTGGCCGAGTTCCTCGACTGCCGCCCCGGCGACCAGGTCGTCTTCACCCGCTCCACCACCGACTCGCTCAACCTGCTCGCCCGCGCGCTCCCGGCCGACTGTCAGGTCTTCGTCTTCGAGACCGAACACCACGCCTCCCTGCTCCCCTGGGAGTCCGTCCGGGCCACCGGGCGCAACGGGGGAAGCGGGCCCCGCGTGACCTACCTCGACGCGCCCCGCACCCCGGCCCAGGCCGTCGAGGCCCTGGAGCGGGCCCTCGCCGACCGCGAGCCCCACGGCCCCGCCCTCGTCTGCGTCACCGGCGCCTCCAACGTCACCGGCGAGCTGTGGCCGGTGAAGGAGCTGGCCGCCGCCGCTCATGCGCACGGTGCCCGGATCGTGCTCGACGCCGCCCAGCTCGCCCCCCACCACCCGATCTCCGTGCGGGAGTGGGACGTGGACTGGGTCGCCTTCTCCGGGCACAAGCTGTACGCCCCCTTCGGCGCCGGCGTCCTCGCCGGGCGCCCCGACTGGCTGCAGGAGGCCGAGCCCTACCTCGCCGGCGGCGGAGCCTCCCGCACGGTGGCCCGTCGGGCCGACGGGGGAGTGGACGTGGAGTGGCACACCACCGCGGCCCGGCACGAAGCCGGCTCCCCGAACGTCATCGGCGCCCATGCCGTCGCCTCCGCCTGCAAGGCGCTCACCGAGGCCGGCTTCGATTCCCTGGTCGCCCGTGAGCAGCACCTGATCGCCAAGGTCCGCGAGGGCCTCGCCGAAGTGCCCGAAGTGCGCTTCCTCTCGCTCTTCGGCGACGGGGCGCCCCGCGTCGGCGTCCTCTCCTTCGTCGTGGAGGGCTGGAACGGCTCCCACCTCGCCGCCGCGCTCTCCGCCGAGTACGGCATCGGCGTCCGCGACGGTCTCTTCTGTGCCCACCCGCTGGTCCGCACGCTGCTCGGCGCGGACCGCCGGGACCCGGGCGAGTGCGGGGGGCAGGGGGCGGACGGCGGCCCCGCCCTGAACGCCGTCCGGGTGAGCTTCGGTGCCGGTACGCCGGACGAGCACGTGGAGCGCTTCGTCGATGCGGTGCGGACCCTCGTCCGGGACGGCGCCCGCTGGAAGTACCGCACCGAGGACGGCCGCTGCGTCCCCGACCGCGGCTGACGGCTCACTCGTACGGGTGAAGGGGGCCTCCCGGTCGGGAGCCCCCTCCGCCCGTGCCGCGTACGCGGTCTCAGGACTCCAGGCCGATGGCGAAGGCCGCCTCCAGGTCGTGCTGGGAGTACGTGCGGAAGGCGACGTGGGTGTCGGTGGCCTCGACGCCCGGGATCTTGCTGATGCGGCCGGGGATCACGTCCGCCAGGTCGTCGTGGCGCGGCACCCGGACCATCGCGATCAGGTCGTACGTACCGGTCACCGAGAAGACCTCGCTGACGCTGTCGAGCGCGGCGATCGACTCGGCGATCTCCGGGATGCGGTCCACGCTGGTCTTGATGAGCACGATCGCGGTGATCACGGCTGGCTTTCTCCCTCGGTCGCCGCGGCTTGGGCCTTCACTCTATCCCCACCCCGGTAGCGCCCCCAGGCGTAGAGGAAGCCGACGGAGAAGCCCACGACGTGGGCCAGATAGGCAACGCCGGGACCCGCGCCCGCCGCCCGCGCGGCCAGCCACTGCAGCGTGAACCAGAAGATCAGCACGATCCAGGCGGGGAAGCGCAGCGGCAGGAAGAACAGGAAGGGGAAGAGGCTGGTGACCCGGGAGCGGGGGAAGAGGAAGAGGAAGGCCCCGAGCACCGCGGAGATCGCCCCCGACGCCCCGACCAGGGTCTGTTCGTTGGTCGCGTGGGCCGCCGCGTACCCGAGCAGCGCCAGGTAGCCGGTGCACAGGTAGAAGAGGGAGAACCCGAGCGGGCCCATGCGCTCCTCGGCCATCGCGCCGAAGACGAAGAGGAAGAGCATGTTGCCCAACAGGTGCAGCCAGCTGCCGTGGACGAAGAGCGCGGTCAGCGGGGTGAGCAGGGCCCGCGGCTCGCCGCCCATCAGCTCGGCGGGCACCACGCCCCAGCGGCGGAAGTAGGCTCCCTGGGCCGCCAGGAGCTCCTCGCCCGTGCCGTACGCCGGGTTGAGGCCGGAGACGGGACCGGCCACGAACAGGAGGCAGCAGGCGGCGATCAGCCCGTACGTCACCGAGGGTCCGCTGCGGACGCCCCGCCAGGCGCCGAGGACCGCACCTCGCCATTCGATCACGGACAGATCATGGCGTACCGGGGTCGAAGTGGACAGAGCGCCTCGCCGTGCCCCGCCCTTCCCCCGAGGCCGTAGGGTTACGGGCATCACTACCGCAGTTCGACGGCGCACCGCGGCTCCCGCACCTGGCACCACGCAACAGGAAGAAGGACGGCACGATGACGACGGTTCCCCTGCCGACCGCCGAGACCCGCTGGCGCTGCACGCTCTGCGGCAACCTGACCCGCTTCGACGTGACCCGGTCCTCCAAGGTCGTGGAGTACGTCCATCTGGACCTCGCCGGCGAACCCACGGTCGAGGAGCGGCAGGTGGTCAGTGAGACCATCGAGTCGGTCCGCTGCCGCTGGTGCAACGCGGTGGACCAGATCGAGTTGGTGGACAGGCCGGGCGCCGCCTCCTGAGGGACGGCGCGGATGACATAGGGGTGACGGAACGTGGAGCAGCCCGCGCACGGTGGCGAGCCGGCCGGCGCGGCAGGTGACGCTGCCGAGACGCTCGACCACCCACTGCCGGAAGGCGTGCGACGGAGGGTGATCGCGCTGGTCGCGGACGCCTTCGGCGGGCTGACCGTCGCAGAGTTGCCCGCGCCCCTGCGCCAGTACGCGCGCTTCACCGCGAGCCGGCGGGCCAAGTTCGCCGGGAACGCCATGGCCACGGCCCTGGAGGGCGATCCGGTCTTCCGGCAGCGGATCGGCGAGCGCTTCAAGCAGGACCAGCCCGAACTGGCCGGAGCCGTGGAGGGCGGCACCCCGCCCGCTGCCGCCGACCCCGTTGACGTGGCGGCGGCTGCGTACGTGCTGCGCCCGGCCGGGTGGGTCAAGCTCGTCGCCGCGGCCGGTGAGGAGGCCCAGCGGGCCGATGCCGAGCGCGCCGACGAGGCCGGTCGGCGCGAGCTGGAGCGGCTGCGCGAAGAGCTCGCCACGGCCCGGGACCGTTCCCGGGGCGAGACCGAGCAGCTCCGGCACGACCTCGAAGCTGCCCGCAAGGAAGCGGAATCGCTTCAGCGCAAGCTGCGCAGTGTGCAGAGCGACGTCAAGCGCGGGGAGGCCGCCCTGCGCAAGGCGCAGGGCGAGATCGAGGCCGTGCGGGCGGAGGCGGCGACACGGGTGTCGGCCGCCGAGAGCGAGACCCGGCGGCTCAAGGCCCGGCTCGGCGAGGCCGAGGCGGCCCTGGAGACGAGCCGCCGGGGCGCCCGCGAAGGGCGCTCGGTGGAGGACATGCGGCTGCGGCTGCTGCTCGACACGGTGCTCGACGCGGCCCAGGGGCTGCGTCGAGAGCTCGCCCTGCCGCCGGTCTCCATGCATCCCGCGGACACCGTGGACGCGGTGGAGCCGGGCCGCATGTCCCCGAAGGACATCGCGGCACGGGCGCTCTCCGAGACGGACCCGGCCCTGCTCGACCAGCTGCTCGCCCTGCCGCAGGCGCATCTGGTCGTCGACGGCTACAACGTCACCAAGACCGGTTACCCGACGATGCCGCTGGAGAAGCAGCGGTTGCGGCTGCTCGGTGGTCTCTCGGCCCTGGCGGCCCGTTCGGGAGCCGAGGTCACCTGTGTCTTCGACGGTGCCGAGCTGGCGGCTCCGGTGCTGCTCGCACCGCCGCGAGGGGTCCGGGTGCTGTTCTCCAAGCCCGGTGTCACGGCGGACGAGTTGATCCGCCAGCTGGTCCGGGCGGAGCCGCCGGGGAGGCCGGTCGTGGTGGTCTCCACCGACCGTGAAGTGGCGGACGGCGTTGCGAAGTCGGGGGCGCGCCCGGTGGCGTCCGTCTTGTTGCTGAAGCGGCTTTCGCGCCTCTCGTGAGGCATGGCAACTCCTGCTCCTTATGACCGAATTGTGGTTAGCTCATCGTCAAGTGGCCCTCACTGCCCGTGTGGTGCCCGCGAAGAAAGTGGCTGGTGGGCGAGATTTTTGCCAGGGGGATTTGAACTGATCACAACTTGGTCACTAGGGTCTGGCTTCGAACCTTCGCGCGGTCGATCACCCATCCGGGGTGACGGCGGAGGAACCGCCTGTCCGTGACCGGTTGGGCGGCTCGAGGCAGAAGGAGCTCGCCTTCGTGGCGTCCCACCGTCGTCCCAAGCAGCCGAGCCGCACCCGTGTGACCGTGCTCACCGTGACCGCAGCCGCGGCCGTCGCCCTCACCGCCCAGTCCGGCGCCCAGGCGGCCCCCGCCAAGCCCAAGATCGACGAGGTCAAGTCGAAGGTCGACGAGCTGCACCACGAGGCCGAAGAGGCCACGGAGCAGTACAACCTCGCGGAAGAGCGCCGCGGCAAGCTCCAGGAGGAGATCGGCAACCTCCAGGACAAGGTGGCCCGCGGCCAGCAGGAGCTCAACACCCTGCGCGACCAGATCGGTTCGGTCGCCAGCGCCCAGTACCGCTCCGGAGGCATCGACCCGGCGCTCCAGCTCTTCCTCTCCTCCGACCCGGACACCTACCTCGACAAGGCGTCCGCGATCGACCAGTTGAGCGCCCAGCAGGCCGATGTGCTCACCTCGATCCAGGCCAAGCAGCGCACCCTGGCCCAGCAGCGGGCCGAGGCCTCCACGAAGCTGGCCGACCTCGAGGACGTCCGCAAGACCCTCGGCGAGAAGAAGAAGAAGTTCCAGGGCAAGCTCGCCGAGGCGCAGAAGCTGCTCAACACCCTCACCGCCGCCGAGCGCGCCGAGATGGAGGAGAAGGAGCAGCGCGCCAGCCGTGCCGCCGGCGAGCGCGTCAGCCTCGGCAACGAGGTGCCGGCCTCCCAGCGAGGTGCCGCCGCCCTCTCCGCCGCCGCCACCCAGCTCGGCAAGCCGTACGTCTCCGGCGGCACCGGCCCCAATGCGTACGACTGCTCGGGCCTGACGCAGTGGGCCTACCGCCAGGCCGGCGTCCAGCTCACCCGCACCACCTACACCCAGCAGAACGACGGCGTGAAGATCGGCCGCAGCCAGCTCAAGCCGGGCGACCTGGTCTTCTTCAACAGCCTGTCGCACGTGGGCCTGTACGCCGGCAACAACACGATCCTGCACGCCCCCAAGCCGGGCGCCGTCGTCCGCTACGAGTCCATGAACTACATGGGCACCTTCCAGTTCGGCGTCCGCATCTGACGGACCGCGACCCGCTGTGCCGTGCCGCCCGATCGGGTGGTTTGCGGCGACGCGCACTGACCTGACGCCCCGCCGGTGACCTGTGTTCTCCGGCGGGGCGTCACGTCGTGCGCCCGTTGCCTTCGTTGGACGCGGCGTGATCAGCGGCTACTGTCTGGCGCTCCAGTCCGCGTCGAGCCGAACGGAGCGCGATTCGTGGCGTCCCACCGCCGACCCGCCCGGGTCACCCTCCTCACCGCTGCTGCGGCCACTGCTGCCGCCTCCCTCGGAGCCGTCCCCGCGAGCGCGGATCCCGGGGCGGGCACCGCGGCCACCCGGGCCACCATCGACCGCCTCTTCGAGGAGGCGGAGAAGGCCACGGAGGGCTACAACCGTGCGGACGAGAAGGCGGACGAGCTGCGCCGGACGGTCTCCCGGGCGCAGGACGGCCTCGCCCGGGGCCAGGAGCGCATCAACCGGATGAGGGGCGCGCTCGGCTCCGTCGCCGGCGCCCAGTACCGCTCCGGCGGCATGGACCCCGCGCTCGCCCTGCTGCTCTCCTCCGACCCGGACAGCTATCTGGACCGGGCCTCGGCCCTGGACCGGGCCACCGTCCGGCAGGGGGCCGCACTCGGCGAACTCCAGCGAGAGCAGCGTCGACTGGGCCAGAAGCGCAGCGAGGCCCGTGCGGCCCTCGTCGAACTGGAACGCAGCCGCGCCGAGGTCGCCAGGCACAAGCGCACCGTGGAGCGGAAGCTCGCCGAGGCCCGCCGTGCGCTGGCCTCGCTCACGGTCGAGGAGCGCACCGACTACGAGCGCGCCTCCCGCACCGGCCAGCGGGCCGGGGGCCCCGCCGAGGAACTGCCGCCGCTCGCCGACCTCGGCCCGACCCCCTCGCGGGCCGCCGCGGCGGTGGTCGCCGCCCGCAGCGCGATCGGCAGGCCGTACGTGTGGGGGGCGACCGGACCCTCTGCCTTCGACTGCTCGGGCCTGATGGTGTGGTCCTACCGGCAGGCCGGGATCAGCCTGCCCCGGACCTCCGCGGCGCAGCGGCACGCGGGCCGTCAGGTGCCGCTCTCGCAGGCGCAGCCGGGCGATCTCGTCACCTACCGCGGCGACGCCAGCCACGTGGCGATCTACGCCGGGAACGGCCAGGTCATCCACGCCCCCTATCCGGGCGCACGGGTCCGCTACGACCCGGTGAACATGATGTCGCACGCGACGGTCACCCGCGTCTGACGTCTCCGCCGGTCCGTGTGCACCGACTCGTGCGGGCCCGTCGCGCACCCGGACGTCGGGTTCCTTCCCTCCGGCGCCCCGTACGATCGAGGGCGTGGCAGGTCAGGGGAGTGCAGCGGCGCGCGGCACCGCCGCCTGTCTGCTGGCCGCCGCGCTCGCCCTCGGCGGGTGCGGCGCCCCCGAGTCCGCCGGTCCGGCCCCCGGGGAGGTCCAGGCCCTGCTCGACCGGCACGCGCGGGCCCTGCGCGACCGGGACGAGGCCGGCTACCTCGCGGACCTGGACCCCGCGCTCCTGCCGGCCGCGCGGACCGAGTTCGACCGGCTCGCGAAGGTGCCCCTGAGCGGCTGGAGCTACCGGGTCACCGACGTCGACCGCACCGGCGAGGGGCGGGCGACCGTCGAGGCCGAGTGGGGGTACCGGATCGAGGGCTACGACGCGGGACCCGCCACCACGGAGCGGGTCCTCGACCTGGTCCGACGGGACGGGCGCTGGTACGTGACCGGGGACCGGGCCGCCGAGGGTGCCCCGCAGCAGCTGTGGCAGCAGGGGGAGGTCACGACGGTGACCGGCCGGCACAGCCTCGTCCTCGGAGTGGGGCAGAGCACCGAGCGCCTGCAGGAGATCGCCGCGGCGGCGGACCGGGCGGTGCCCGCGGTCCAGGGCGCCTGGAGCGGGGACTGGGCGGGCCGGATCGTGGTCGTCGTGCCCGAGTCGATCGAGGCGATGGGACGGCTGCTCGGCGGACCGGCGGCCTCCTACCGGGGCATCGCGGCCGTCACGACCGGCCGGCTGGACGGCGGCCCACGGGCGCCGGCGGACCGGGTGACCGTGAACCCGGACGCGTACGCGGTGCTCGGCGCGTTCGGCAAGCAGCTGGTGCTCACCCACGAGGCCACCCACGTCGCGACCCGGGCCCGGACGACGAAGGCCACTCCGGTGTGGCTCTCCGAGGGCTTCGCCGACTGGGTCGCCTACCGGGGGACCGGGCGCACCGCCGCCCAGGCCGCCCCCGAGCTGCGCCGCGCGGTCCTGGCGGGCGGGGTTCCCGCGGAGCTCCCCGACGACGCCGCCTTCGCCTTCGGCAGCGACCAGGAGGCCCTCGCCCGCGCCTACGAGGGCGGTTGGCTGGCCTGCGAGCTGATCGCCGACCGCTGGGGCGAGGAGGAGCTGACCGCGTTCTACCGGGCGGTGGGCGAACACCCGGGCCGGGACGGTGCGGTGGAGAAGGCCCTCCGAGAGGTCCTCGACACCACGCCGGAGGACTTCACCGCCGACTGGCGGACGTATCTGCAACAGCGGTTGGGGTAGCCCTCCCGGCCCCTTCTGCCCGGCCCTCCGGCACGGGTCGGGCCCCGTGCCCGTCCCCGGGGCGTGCCGGCCGTTCCCGGGGCGTGCCGGACCGTGCCTCAGTGCGTGCCCGTCAGGGTCCCCGCCGGCTCCGTCCGGGTCGCCTGGGCGGGGATGGAGACGGTGACGGCGACCGGTGCCTCCGTCACCGTGTGCCGCCACAGGATCCGGCAGGCGATCACCGTGGCGGCGAGCAGCATGCCGTTCCGGGTGAACAGCACCGCCATGCCCAGCGGGTCGCTCCGCGTCACGTGCGAGAACCACACCGGGAACTCGAACTGCGTCAGCGCCGTCGCCCACAGCACCAGGTGGGTGGGGAGCCGCATCCGGCTCGACCGGTAGGCGAGGCACACCGCGGCCAGACCGACCAGCCACAACAGGTACTGGGGGGAGAGCACCCGGCTCGTCGTCGTGAACAGCAGCACCGCCACGAAGGCCGCGTCCGCCACGGTCGACGAGGCGAAGCGGCGCGCCCGGAGCCGCCAGAGCAGCAGCCAGCCGAAGGCGGCGACCGTCAACACCATCGCGGCCGTCGACACCGCGGACACGTACGGGCCGAGGAATTCGATCGAGCCGTAGTTCATCCGCGCCTCGCCCTCCCAGCCGAAGTGCCGGGCGACGTGGAAGACCGTCGAGCCCAGGGACTCCACCTCCGTCCCGCGGTTGCGCTGGAAGGTGAGGAAGGCCAGCGCCCCCGGCATCCACAGCACGCAGAGCAGGAGCACCGCGGCTCCCGCCCCCGCCGCGGCCGACCAGGAGCGGAAGGTCGCCCGCCCCTTCGGGGTGCCTGCGAGGAGCAGCGCCGGCCACACCTTGAGGACCGCGCCGAAGCCGGCCAGCGCGCCGAGCACGCGCGGGCTGCGGACCGCCGCGAGCAGCCCCGCCACCGCGACGGCGGTCACCATCACGTCGTACCGGGCGTACGCGGTCGGGCCGAGCAGCGGAACGCCGGCGAGCCAGAACCAGGCGCCCCGCAGCGAGCGGCCCGCGCGGTGGCCGGTGTGGACGAGCAGTCCGAAGACGAGCGCGTCGCAGAGGAAGGCGAGGACGAAGAAGGCGCTCGCGTAGTCCAGGAACGGCAGCAGGGCGGGGGAGAGGATCGCCAGCGCGGCGGCCGGCGGGTACTGCCAGGTGACGTCGTCCAACGGGTAGGTGCCCGTCCGCAGGACCTCGTACCAGCCCTGGTAGATGTGCGAGACGTCGAAGGTGACGTCCGGGCCGGGCACCACCACGACCTTGAAGACGCAGACCAACAGGATCACCCGGGTGAGGCCCCAGAGCCCGAGCGGAAGCCGCAGGGCCGTGCGCGACCCACTCTCCACCGCAGCCGTCGTCACTGTCGTGTCCTCGTCGTGTCGGCCCCGAGCTGCGGGGGGATGGTGGTGCCGGGCGGTGGATGCGATCGCGTACTGTCGGCCACGATGCACAAGACCCTGATCGTAACCAACGACTTCCCGCCGCGTCCCGGCGGAATCCAGGCTTTCCTGCACAACATGGCGCTCCGCCTGGATCCCGACCGGATCGTGGTCTACGCCTCCACGTGGAAGCGCAGCCGCGAAGGCGTCGAGGCGACGGCGGCGTTCGACGCCGAGCAGCCGTTCACGGTCGTCCGGGACCACACCACCATGCTGCTGCCGACCCCTCGGGTCACCGCGCGGGCGACCGCCCTGCTCCGCGAACACGACTGCACGTCCGTGTGGTTCGGCGCAGCCGCGCCGCTCGGCCTGATGGCGCCCGCGCTGCGTCGGGCGGGCGCCCGACGGCTCGTCGCGACCACGCACGGGCACGAGGCGGGCTGGGCCCAGCTCCCCGCCGCCAGGCAGCTCCTCCGCCGCATCGGCGAGGGCACCGACACGATCACCCACCTCGGCGAGTACACCCGCTCCCGGATCGCGACCGCCCTCACGCCGGACGCCGCCGGACGCATGGTCCAGCTGACGCCGGGCGTGGACGAGAAGGCCTTCCACCCCGACTCGGGCGGCACCGAGGTGCGCGCCCGCCTCGGACTCAGCGACCGGCCCGTCGTCGTCTGCGTCTCCCGGCTCGTCCCGCGCAAGGGCCAGGACACCCTGATCCTGGCCATGCCCGAGATCCTCCGCCGGGTCCCGGACGCCGTGCTCCTGATCGTCGGCGGGGGCCCGTACGAGAAGGACCTGCGGCGGCTCGCCACCGAGACCGGCGTGGCCGGCTCCGTGCGCTTCACCGGGGCCGTTCCCTGGTCCGAGCTGCCCGCCCACTACGGCGCGGGCGACGTCTTCGCCATGCCCTGCCGCACCCGGCGGGGCGGGCTGGACGTCGAGGGCCTCGGCATCGTCTACCTGGAGGCCTCCGCCACCGGGCTCCCCGTCGTCGCCGGTGACTCCGGCGGCGCGCCCGACGCCGTCCTCGACGGCGAGACCGGTTGGGTCGTCCGCGGCGAGTCCGCCGGGGAGACGGCCGACCGCGTCGCCGCCCTCCTCCTCGACCCGGAGCTCCGCGTCCGCATGGGCGAGCGCGGTCGGGCCTGGGTGGAGGAGAGGTGGCGCTGGGACCTGCTCGCGGAGCGGCTGCGCGCGCTGCTGTAGCAAGCGCGGAGGAGCCCGGGGCGATCAGGTCGCCCCGGGCTCCTCCGCATCCGCCCCTACTTGGCGTAGATCGCTTCGATCTCGTCCGCGAAGTCCTTCGCCACCACGTTCCGCTTCAGCTTCAGGGACGGGGTGATGTGGCCCGCCTCCTCGGTGAACTGGGCGGGGAGGATGCGGAACTTGCGGACCGACTCCGCCTTGGACACCGCGGAGTTGCCGTCGTCGACGGCCCGCTGGACCTCCGCCAGGAGCTCCGCGTCCTCACGGAGGGACGCCGCCGTCGACCCCGCGGGCTTGCCGTGCTCGGCCGCCCAGCGCCCGAGGAACTCCTCGTCGATCGTGACCAGCGCGCCCACGAACGGACGCCCGTCGCCGACCACCATGCACTCCGCGACGAGCGCGTGCGCCCGGATCCGGTCCTCGATGACGGCCGGGGCGACGTTCTTGCCGCCCGCCGTCACCAGGATCTCCTTCTTCCGGCCGGTGATGGCGAGGTAGCCGTCCTCGTCGAGGGTGCCGATGTCACCCGTGTGGAACCAGCCGTCGGTGAGCGCCTCGGCCGTCGCCGCCTCGTTGTTCCAGTACCGCGAGAAGATGTGCTCGCCGTGCAGCAGCACCTCGCCGTCGTCGGCGATCCGCACCACCGAGCCCGGCAACGGCTGGCCCACCGTGCCGATCTTCTGTCGGTCCCAGGGGTTGAACGCGGTCGCCGCGCACGATTCCGTCAGGCCGTACCCCTCCAGGACGGTGAAGCCGATGCCCCGGAAGAAGTGGCCGAGCCGCTCGCCCAGCGGCGCGCCGCCCGAGATCGCGTACTCGCCGCGACCGCCGAGCACCGCCCGCAGCTTGCTGAAGACCAGCTTGTCGAAGATCCTGTGCTTCAGCCTGAGCCCGAAGGACGGGCCCTGGGGGGTGCCGATCGCCCGGCTGTACGCGATGGCCGTGTGCGCGGCCCGGTCGAAGATCTTGCCCTTGCCGTCGGCCTGCGCCTTGGCCCGTGCGGAGTTGTAGACCTTCTCGAAGACGCGCGGCACGCCCAGGATCAGCGTCGGCCGGAACGACGCCAGCTCATCGGTGAGGTTCTTGATGTCCGGGACGCACCCCAGCCGGATCGGCGCCATCACGGACGCGACCTCGACGAGGCGCCCGAAGACGTGCGCGGCCGGCAGGAAGAGCAGGACCGAGCACTCGCCCGTGCGGAAGAGGGGCTTCAGTCGCTCCACCACGTTGCCGCACTCGGCGAAGAAGGCCCGGTGGGTGAGGACGCACCCCTTGGGGCGGCCCGTCGTGCCCGAGGTGTAGACGATCGTCGCCGGGTCGTCCGCGTTCGCCGCCGACATCCGGGCGTCGAGGAGTTCGTCGGAGACGTCGCTGCCGTCCGCGGTGAGGCGCGCGACCGCGTCGTCCTCGATCTGCCAGACGCCCTTGAGCTGCGGCAGGTGATCCCGTACGGACTCCACCGCGGCCCCGTGCGCCGCGCTCTCGGCGAGCACCAGGGTCGCGCCCGAGTCGCTGAGGATCCACTGGATCTGCTCCGGCGAGCTCGTCTCGTACACCGGCACGGTCACCGCGCCCGCGCTCCAGATCGCGAAGTCGAGGAGCACCCACTCGTAGCGGGTGCGGGACAGCAGCGCGATCCGGTCGCCCGGCTCCACCCCCGCGGCGATCAGGCCTTTGGCGACCCCGCGGACCTCCGCGAGGAACTGGGTGGCGGTGACGTCGGTCCAGACGCCGTCGACCTTGCGTCCCATCACGGCGACGTCTGGGTGCTGGGAGGCGTTGCGGCGGATGAGATCCGTCAGGTTGCCGTCCGTCGGGACCTCGTAAAGGGCCGGAAGGCTGAACTCGCGCAAGACTGCTGCTCCTCATCGGGCGCCGGCGCCACGGCTCTGTGTGATGCACCGGTGTAGTCCATGATCGGGCAGGTGCTCAGTGGGGGTGAGCACGATTGGACTGCCCGGACGTTACCCACCAGTACATGGTTCCCGATAGGGGGTCCCGGCCAGATGTTCCGTGTGTCACACGTGCGTGACGGTACCGTGCGCACAGTAATCCACGGCTTTCACGACTCCCAAGTAACCGCAGGTGACACCCCCTAAGGTGGGGTCATGCGAGTCCATGTGGTCAGTGATGTGCACGGCAACGCAGGCGACCTCACCCGGGCGGGGGAGGGGGCCGACGCCCTCGTGTGCCTCGGTGACCTGGTGCTCTTCCTCGACTACGCCGACCACAGCCGGGGCATCTTCCCCGACCTCTTCGGTGCCGAGAACGCCACCCGACTCGTCGAGCTCCGCACCGCCCGCCGCTTCGAGGAGGCCCGCGACCTGGGCCGCCGCCTCTGGGCGGGGCTCGACGTCGACCGCGACACCGCCATCGAGGCCGCGGTCCGCCGCCAGTACGCCGAACTCTTCGCGGCCTTCCCCACCCCCACGTACGCCACCTACGGGAACGTCGACATCCCCCGCCTCTGGTCCGAGTACGCGGGCGCCGGCACCACCGTCCTGGACGGCGACCGGATCGAGATCGGGGGCCTGGTCTTCGGTTTCGTCGGAGGAGGCCTGCGCACCCCCATGCGCACCCCGTACGAGATCGCGGACGAGGAGTACGCGGCGAAGGTCGAGGCCCTCGGGGAGGTCGACGTGCTCTGCTCCCACATCCCGCCCGAGGTGCCGGAGCTCACCTACGACACGGTGGCCCGCCGCTTCGAGCGCGGCAGCCGGGCCCTCCTCGACGCGATACGCCGGGTCCGGCCCCGCTACGCCCTCTTCGGCCACGTCCACCAGCCACTGGTCCGGCGGATGCGCATCGACTCGACCGAGTGCGTGAACGTCGGCCACTTCGCCTCGACCGGTCGCCCCTTCGCCCTGGAGTGGTGACGGGCCCGCAGCCGCGGCGCGATAGCCTTCCGTCGGCACGCCCGTGCCCCCTTGACTTCCGCCGGACCGCACAGTGGAGGAGCCACCGCGATGGCCGAACACACCAGCTCGAGCATCACCATCGAGGCGGCGCCGGCCGACGTCATGGGTGTGATCGCCGACTTCGCCCGCTACCCCGAGTGGACGGGCGAGGTGAAGGAGGCCGAAGTCCTGGCGGCCGACGACTCCGGGCGTGCGGAGAAGGTCCGGCTGCTCCTCGACGCCGGCGCGATCAAGGACGACCACACCCTGGCGTACACCTGGACCGGTGCCAACGAGGTCAGCTGGACCCTGGTCAAGTCCCAGATGCTCCGCTCCCTCGACGGCTCCTACCTCCTGAAGCCGCTCGGCGGCGACCGCACCGAGGTCACCTACCAGCTGACCGTCGACGTCAAGATCCCCATGCTCGGCATGATCAAGCGCAAGGCCGAGAAGGTCATCATCGACCGCGCCCTCGCCGGACTGAAGAAGCGCGTCGAATCCGGCGAGTGACCCCCCGCGCCCGCCCCGTGCCGTGACCGCCGCCCCTGCCCGCGCGGCACGCGTGCCACCGGAGTCCCCACGGGGTCGGGGAGCGCAGCACCGCTCCACCGGGAGCGGTGCCCACGGCACGGGCAAGCGAGAGCGGTAACGTTCCCGCACATGCGGATCATTCTTGTCACCGGGACCGGCGGTGCCGGACGCACCACCGTCGCCGCCGCGACCGCCCTCGCCGGGGCGCACGCCGGCCGCCGGGTCCTCCTCGTCTCCGAGGACACCGCCCCGCTCCCGGACGCCGAGGGGAGGCTCCGGGTCCTGCGCCCCGAGCCCGCCGCCGATTTCCGCCGCGAGTTCCTGGCCCTCCAGGCCCGCTCCGGTGCCGCCCTCGATCTGCTCGGCACCGCGCCCCTCGAAGAGGCCGAACTCACCGAGCTCCCCGGCAGCCGCCCGTTCGCCCTGCTGCGCGCGCTGCGCGATGCCGCCGACGGGCCGCACGAACTCGCCGTCGTGGACCTCCCCCCGCTCCGCGAGGCACTCGCCCTCCTCGCCCTCCCCGGACAGCTCCGCCGCTACCTGGGCCGCCTCCTGCCCCCCGAGCGGCAGGCGGCCCGCGCCCTGCGCCCGATGCTCGCCCAGCTCGCCGGCGTCCCCATGCCCGCGCAGTGGTTGTACGAGACGACCGCCCGCTGGGAGGCGGAGCTCGCCGCCGTCCAGGCCGTCATCGAGGCTCCCTCCACCACCGTCCGCCTCGTCCTCGAACCCGGCCCCGGCGCCGAACCCGCCCTGCGCACCGCCCGGCTCGGCCTCGCCGTCCAGCGCCTCGGACTCGACGCCGTGGTGGCCAACCGGATCCTCCCCGCCGGCTCCGAGGACCCCTGGCTCGCCGGACTCACCACCGAACAGCACCGGCACCTGGCAGGACTCCGCACCGCCGCCGGCGGGCTGGACGAGCTCCCGCACCTCGGCCGCGCCCCCCGGGGAGCGGAGGACCTCGCCCTGCTCGCCCCCGCCCGCCCCGATGCGCTCCCCGCGCCCGTACCGGAGTGGACCGTGGAGGACCGGCGCGCGGAGGACGGCGTCCTCGTCTGGCACGTCCCGCTGCCCGGAGCCGTCAAGGAGGAGCTCTCCCTCGTCCGCCGCGGTGACGAACTGCTCCTGGCCGTCGGCCCGTTCCGCCGCGCCGTCCCCCTGCCCGGAGCCCTGCGCCGCTGCACCGTCACCGGCGCCGGGCTCGTCGAGGGCGACCTCCGGGTGCGCTTCACGCCCGACCCCGGACTCTGGCCCCGCACCTCCTGAGTCCGTGTACCGTCGAAGTACGCAGCCACGGAGGAGTACGCCATGAGCGATTCGGACGCCTGGGCCGAGGCGTGCGCCGAGGACCTGAAGGCGGAGCAGGCGCGCCGCCGGGCCCAACGGGCGACGGAGCCCGGCTCGCCCGCGGAAGAATTCCGCAAGCTCTTCGAGGCGGTGGCCGACAAGGTTTCCGACGGCCTCGGACACCCGCTCCTCGGCGGCCAGGCCGCACAGACCGTGCAGCAGTTCGTCAACCAGGCGAAGGCCGCCGTCGAGCCCGTCATCGAGCGCAACCCACAGGTCTTCGACCACCTCGCCGCCGCGGGCAGCGAACTCCTCGCCGCCTACCGGTCCGCCGTCGAAGCGCACGAGAGCCGCTGGACCCGCGGCGAAGCGGTCCCCCAGGACGACCCGCGCCGCGACGCGGACCGGCCCCGCGGGGACGACGAAGGGCCGGGAACCGGCCAGCACATCGACCTGGACTGACCGGGACGGCGCCTCCCCTCGGGTACGGTGGGCTTAGCGGGGCTCGACCGAAAACTGAGGGACACATGGGACTCACCATCGGCGTCGACATCGGCGGCACGAAGATCGCGGCCGGCGTGGTCGACGAGGAGGGCAACATCCTCGACACGCACAAGGTGCCCACCCCGCCGACCCCCGAGGGCATCGTCGACGCCATCTGCGCGGCGGTCTCCGAGGCCGGCAAGGGCCACCAGATCGAGGCCGTCGGCATCGGTGCCGCGGGATACGTCGACGACAAGCGCGCCACCGTCCTCTTCGCGCCCAACATCGACTGGCGGCACGAGCCGCTCAAGGACAAGGTCGAGCAGCGGGTCGGCCTGCCCGTCGTCGTCGAGAACGACGCCAACGCCGCGGCCTGGGGCGAGTACCGGTTCGGCGCCGGCCAGGGCCACGAGGACGTCATCTGCATCACCCTCGGCACCGGCCTCGGCGGCGGCATCATCATCGGCAACAAGCTGCGCCGCGGACGCTTCGGCGTGGCCGCCGAGTTCGGCCACATCCGGGTCGTCCCGGACGGCCTGCTGTGCGGCTGCGGCAGCCAGGGCTGCTGGGAGCAGTACGCCTCCGGGCGGGCGCTCGTGCGGTACGCCCGGCAGCGCGCCAACGCCACTCCGGAGCGCGCGGAGGTGCTCCTCGGCCTCGGCGACGGCACCCCGGAGGGCATCGAGGGCAAGCACGTCAGCCAGGCCGCCCGCGCGGGCGACCCGGTGGCCGTCGACTCCTTCCGCGAGCTGGCCCGCTGGGCCGGCGCCGGCCTCGCCGACCTGGCCTCGCTCTTCGACCCCTCGGCGTTCATCGTCGGCGGCGGCGTCTCCGACGAGGGAGACCTCGTCCTCGACCCGATCCGCAAGTCCTTCCGCCGCTGGCTGATCGGCGGCCAGTGGCGCCCGCACGCGCAGGTCCTCGCGGCCCAGCTCGGCAACAAGGCCGGCCTGGTCGGTGCCGCGGACCTCGCCCGCCAGGGCTGACACCCGGACGAGCCCGTACGACGACCGCCCGCGGGGTGGCGATCTTGATCGACTGGATCTCGGTGTGGGCACCGCGGTTG
>NZ_JBHYMK010000083.1:17876-26302 GCF_042743065.1 Streptomyces sp. NPDC058872 | reverse complement strand
CCGCGGGCGGGGGGTCCGGGGGGCCCCCTATAGACCGGCCCGGGGGGTGCGGGGGGCCCCCGGGGGGGGGGGGCCCGGGGGGGGGGCCGGGCCCCGGCCCCCGGGGCCGCTGGTCAGTTGACCGCCTTGAAGACCGCCACCGTCCGGGCCGGCACCGTGAAGGTGCCCGAGGCCGGCTCGTACGCCGACGCCTTGACCACGGTGTCGGACCCGCCGGCCTGGACCGGGTGCAGGCGGTAGCCCTTCCCGGCGAGGTCGGCGACCCGCTGTGCGGTGTCCCGTGGAGTCGCGTTCAGGACGACGACCAGGTCGCCGAGGCGCATGGTGATGACGCCCGGCGTCTCGTCGGGGCCGGAGAGCGGGAAGGACAGGGCCTCCTGGACCCGGTCCGCGGTGGCCAGGGAGAAGACCGGCTCGGTGGTGCGGATCCGCTGCAGGTCCCGGTAGGCGGCGGAGGCGGCGTCGATCTGGGCGCAGCCGACCGTCAGGGCCGGATTGACGAGCAGCGGCTTGCCGTAGGACCACTTGGCCCGGTTGTCGGCGGCGGGCGGCAGGCCGCGGCCGAAGCCGTTGCCGTCACGGCAGTCCCAGTGGATCGCGTTGAACCAGTCGCCGCTGTCGTACGAGTTGCGGTCCAGGGACTTGGAGCGCAGCAGGTCCGATCCGGCCTGGGAGAGCGCGGGTCCCTGGGAGAGGGTGGCCGTCGCCATGGCGAGGACCTGCATGCGGGCGCGGTCGGTCGGCGAGGTGTCCGCCGGGAGCTTGAAGGCCAGCGCGTCGTACAGGGACTCGTTGTCGTGGGCGTCGACGTAGGCGAGGGCGTCGCCGGGGGCCGCCGCGTATCCGGCGGGGGCGCCGTTGTAGTCGACTTCGGAGCCCTTGACCGTGCGCCCGGAGGTGTCGGTGAAGGTGTACGGGGCGAGGTTGCCGGTCAGGCCGACCTTGATGAGGTCCTGGTCGTGCAGGAGGCGTGTCCTCTGCTGCTCCGGGGTGCCGTTGGCGGCGGACGCATTGGGGTCGGTGTAGAGGCCGGAGGCGAATCCCTGGAGGCCGGGGTCCTCGTCGAAGGGGCCACCGCCGCGGACGGCGTCGCGGGCCCGGTCGGAGAAGGTGGCGATGCCGGTGCCCGCCATGTTCTTCTGGGTGGCCTGGACGAAGCGGGCGTCGTCGGCGACCTCGCCGAAGTTCCAGCCCTCGCCGTAGAGGACGATCGCCTTGCCGTCGACGCCGTCCTTCTCGACGGTCAGTGCGTCCAGCGCCTTGCGGACCGCGAGGATGTTCTCCTTCGGGTGGTGGCCCATGAGGTCGAAGCGGAAGCCGTCGACCTTGTACTGCTTGGCCCAGGTGACGACCGAGTCGACGACGAGCTTGCCCATCATGGCGTGTTCGGGCGCCGTGTTGGCGCAGCAGGTGGAGGTGGCGACGGTGCCGTCGTCCTGGAGGCGCTGGTAGTAGCCGGGCACGATCTTGTCGAGGACGGACTTGTCGGACTGCCCCGCGGCGACGGTGTGGTTGTAGACGACGTCCATCACGGTGCGCAGGCCGTCGCCGTTGAGGGCCTGGACCATCCGTCGGAACTCGACCGTGCGGCGGGTTCCTTCGGGGTCGGTGGCGTAGGAGCCCTCGGGAACGGTGTAGTGCAGGGGGTCGTAGCCCCAGTTGTAGGCGTCCTTCGCCGCCGCCGCGGCGACGCAGGCCTGCTGTTCCTCCGAGTCGGGGGCGTAGACCTTCAGGTCGCAGGCCGGGACGGTCTGTGCGGACTTCTTCTCGGGGATGGTGCCGATGTCGAAGGCCGGGAGGAGGTGGACGTAGGAGGTGCCGGAGGCGGCGAGCTCCTTCAGGTGGCGCGAGCCCTCGCTGTCCCGGTCGGTGAAGGCGAGGTAGGTGCCCCGGTGATCGGGCTTCGCCGTGGGATCGGCGATCGAGAAGTCACGGATGTGGAGTTCTTGGATCTGGGCGTCCCGCAGGGGTGTGGCGGCGGGCTTCTCCAGGGTCTTCCAGCCGGCGGGGGCGAGCTTCGGGTCGCTGAGGTCGACGACCAGGCTGCGGGCCGAGTCGGTGGTGAGGGCGGTGGAGTAGGGGTCGGTGACCCGGTTGGTGACGAGCTGCTGGACGCTGGGGGCCCAGACCTTCACCGCGTAGCGGTACGGCTTGCCGGTCCAGGTCCGGGGTCCGGTGACCGACCAGACGCCGGAGGAGTCGTCGCGCCGCATGGGCACGGTCCTCCCGTCGATGTCGAGGGAGACGGACCGGGCGGTGGGGGCCCACAACGAGAGGGTGGGGCGACCGCGGTGGAAGACGGGCCCGAGGTCCGCCCGGGTCGCCTTCTTCGCGTACAGGTCGTCGAGGATCCCCGCGGTCTGCACGCCGGTGGCGGCGAGCAGGGCGCCGTTGGCGGCGCGCTGGGTGGCGATGAGCTGGCCCCGCAGGGATTCCCGGACCCGGTCGGCGTCGCGCGGGTCGACGGTGAAGGCCGGGTGGTCCTTGAGGTGCGGGTGGGCCGCCTTCTGTTCCTCGCTGAGGGCCGAGGGGGTGAGCCGGAGCCACTGGCCCTCGGTGTTCAGGGCGCCGTCGGTGACGGCGATCCCGCCGTTCCGGGCGTACACCAGCTGCTGGCTGGTGGCGTCGGTGGCCTTCACCTTCCAGACGACGGTGTTCCGGTCGATCCACTGGGCCTCGGCCTTGCCGAGGTCGAGGTCGGGGGCTCCGCCGGTGGTGGGCAGGAGGTACTCCGGCTGTCCGGCGAGCAGCCAGACCTCGTGGCCGTGGGCGGCCAGGTCGAGGGACTGGTCGGTGGGCAGGTCCTTCTGGTCGCCCCGGTGGACGATGTACGACAGCGAGGTCGCCCCTGCCGCGAGCGGGACCTCGTAGACGGCGCCGTACGCGTCGACGCGGGTCGGCATCAGCGGCTTGGACCAGTCGGTGGGCTGGGCGGCGCCGGTCCACAGGTGCAGGCCCCAGCCGTCGTAGGCGCCGTCCTCGCGCCGGTAGTGGAGGACGGCCTTGCCCTCGTCCTGGGGCACCGGGGCCGGATCGGCGTCGGACTGGCCGTCCTGGCCCTGTGCGATCCAGACCTCGCCGGTGCGGCCGAGGTTGATGCTGCGCTGCGGACCTTCGGCGGTGCCGTCCTTCTCCACCGTGTAGGTGAGGCTGGAGGCGCCTTCGGGGACCTTGACCCAGGCGAAGGCGCCGAAGGCGTCCCGTCCGGTGAAGGCGGTGTCCTGGCCGGCGGCCTTCAGCTGCCAGCCGTCGTAGGCGCCGTCCTCGCGCCGGTAGTGCACGACGGCGTGGGTCCGCTCGACGGCGACCGGCTTCTCCGCTGCCGGGGGTGCGCCGGCCGTGGTGGTGGCGAGGGCGCTCGCGGTGCGGCCCGCGGCGTCGACGACGACGGCCTTGTAGCGCAGGGACGTCCCGGCGGGTGCGGTGACGTGCTGGGTGACCTTGTAGGGGGCGTGGTCGGCGGTGCCGAGCGTCTGCCAGCGGCCGTTCGCGACCTGGGCGGCGAAGACGACCCGGTTGAGTCCGCCGCCGTCGACGTCGGCGCTGATCTCGACGGTGCCGGTGGAGCCGGCGGCCGGGGCCTTCAGCGACACGCTGGGCTTCGTCGCGGGCGCGGGCAGCGGGCCGTCGGCCTTGAGGACCAGGGAGGAGAGGGCCGGAACGGTGAGGGTCACCTTCCCGTCCTCCGCCGTGACGGTCCCCTGACCGCCGTAGAGGGCGTGGAGGGCGGCGGAATCGACGGGGACGGTGACGGTCCGGGGGGTGGTGGAGCCGTTGGCCGCGACCAGGTACTCGGTCCGTGCCTTCGGGTCGGTGCGGGTGAAGGCGTAGACGGAGCCCTCGGCGAGGCGCTCCTGCTGGACGCCGTCGCGGAGGGCGGGGTTCTCCCGGGTGAGCTTCGACAGTGCGGCGATCGACGTGTAGAGCGGGTGGGTGGTGTCGTACGCGTCGGTGGCGTGGGTGCGGTCGGTGCCGAGCTGGTCGTCGTCGAGGTAGTCGGCGGTCTTCGAGGCGAAGAGGGTCTGTCGGGCGTCCTTGTCGCCGCCGGGGCCGGTGAAGCCCTGTTCGTCGCCGTAGTAGATCACCGGGTTGCCCCGGGAGAGGAACATGAGCTCGTTGGCGAGGCGGTCGCGGCGGACGAGTTCCCCGTCGGAGGCGTTCGGGTTGTCCTGCCGGAGGAAGGTGCCGATGCGTCCCATGTCGTGGTTGCCGAGGAAGGTCACCTGCTCGTAGGCGTTGGCCTTGTCGGTGGTGTACCGGTAGTCCTCGGCGAAGACCCGGGCGAGTCGGTCGGCGCCGGCTCCCTGGGAGGCGAAGGCGCGGGCGGCGTCCTGGAAGGGGAAGTCCAGGGTGGCGTCGAGCCGTCCCCGGGTGACGTACGGCGAGGTGACGGCGGTGTCGGCGGAGTAGACCTCGCCGAACATGAAGAAGTCCTTGCGGCCGCGCTTCTTGGCGTAGGCGTCGAGGGCGGTGGCCCACTGGGTCCAGAAGTCCAGGTCCACGTGCTTGACGGTGTCGATGCGGAAGCCGTCGATGTCGAAGTCGCGGACCCACTTCTCGTAGATCCGCTTCATGCCCTCGACGACTTCGGGACGCTCGGTCCAGAGGTCGTCGAGCCCGACGAAGTCGCCGTACTCGGCGGACTCCCCGACCCAGGTGGAGTCGCCCCGGTTGTGGTACATCGTCGGGTCGTTGAGCCAGGACGGGACCTTGCCGCCGGTCGTCGTCGGGGTGTACGGGAACGCGTCCGCGTCCACCTTCCGCATCCCGGTCCGGTCGTCGAAGGGGCGGCCGGAGGCGTCGAGGTAGGGGTAGGCGCCCTTGGGGCGGTAGCCGTACTTCTTCTCGGCGTAGTCGACGGTGTCGGCGGTGTGGTTGGTGATGACGTCGAAGAAGACCTTCATGCCCTTGGCGTGGGCGGCGGCGATGAGTTCCGCCAGGTCCTCGTTGGTGCCGAAGTGCGGGTCGACCTGGGTGAAGTCGGTGATCCAGTAGCCGTGGTAGCCGGCGCTGGCATCCGCGCCGGTGCCCTGCACGGGCCGGTTCTTGAAGATCGGCGCCATCCAGATGGCGGTGGTGCCGAGGCCCTTGATGTAGTCGAGCCGTTCGGTGAGGCCCTTGAGGTCGCCGCCCTGGTAGAAGCCCTTGTCGGACGGGTCGAAGCCGGTCTCCATACGGCTTCCGGTGAGGCCGCCGCGGTCATTGCCGGTGTCGCCGTTGGCGAAGCGGTCCGGGAGGACGAAGTAGAACTGCTCGCGGGTGAGGTCCTGGCGGGCGGGCTGTGCGGCGAGCGCCCGGTCGGAGGGTGGTGCGGGCGGGCGGGGCGCGGCCGTCGCGGGGACGGCCGGCACCAGGGCGGCGCACAGGGCGGCGGCCAGCGCGACCGCCGTTCTCTTGCGTATCACGGGGGTGCTCCCTGGAGGAGGGACGGGGGAAGGGGTGCCGGGGCCGCCCCGGTGGGGCGGCCCCGGCGGAAGCGCGGGATCAGTTGCGGAAGGTGTCGTTCAGGACGACCTGGCCCGAGGCGGGCACGGTGGCGGTGCGGTTGGCGCCGGACTCCCAGGTCACGTTTCCGGCCTCGTCCTTGCGGACGTACTTGTACTCGAAGGCCGTTCCGGCGGGCAGGGACACCGTCAGCTTCCAGACGGGGTACGCGGCCGGGTCGAGCTTGAGGGCGGCGGAGGGGGCCCAGTTGCCGAGCTCGGGGCGGTTGCCGGTGACGTAGATGTTCTGGCCGAGGAGCGTGGTGGCGTTGACGTTGAAGGAGGCTCCGGCGGTCGCGGGCGGCGGGGTGGTGCCGCCTCCGCAGCTCGTCGCGTTCACGTGCAGGGCGACGGCGGTGTTGGCGCCGAGGGTGGCGGTGAACTGACCGGCGGAGTTCACCGTCACCGCGGTGTCGCTCTGCACGTCGCAGTAGGTGCCGGCGGGCAGGGAGGTCTGGAAGGTGCGGCTGAGCGGGGAGGACTCGTGGTTGATCGCCACGTACGCCTTGGATCCGCGGCCGAACGCGATCGCGTTGTTGCCGTTGTCCCACCAGTTGGTGACGGCCTGTCCGCGGGCGGTGTTGCGGAAGGCCACCATGGAGGAGATCTCGCGCCAGGCGTGCTGGCACTTCCAGCCGTCGCTGTAGCAGGCGTTCACCTGACCGCCGTTGGGCGGGCCGGCGTCCTTGTCGGTCCACTCGTAGCCGGAGTGCACGTCCGGGGAGCCGTAGGGCCAGGCCAGCATGAAGACGGAGGCGAGGGTGTAGTTCGCGCCGTCCTTGTAGCTGAGGGTGTCGCCGCCGCGCTCGGTGTCGTGGTTGTCGACGAAGACGCCGGACTGGCCGGAGGGCATGTAGCCCCAGGCCTCGCCGAAGTTCTTGAGGTAGGAGAGCTTCTCGCCCTGCAGGACCCTCTTGAGGTCGCGGGCGTAGCGGAACTCCTGGACGTCGCCGTTGCCGAGGTACTCGCTGGGGGAGACGGCCTCGCCGGCCCCGTAGATGGCCTCCTGCTTCCAGTAGGCGGAAGGATTCGTCAGGCGGGACTTGATGGCGGCGAGGTCGGTGGCCGGCATGTGCTTGGCGGCGTCGATCCGGAAGCCGTCGACGCCCAGCGAGAGCAGGTCGTTGAGGTAGCCGGCTATCTTCCCGCGGACGTAGTCCTCGCCCGTGTCGAGGTCGGGGAGCTGCACCAGTTCGCAGTTCTGGACGTTGGCGCGGTCCTGGTAGTTCGAGATCGTGGCCCGACAGTCGTCCATGTCGGCGCCCGAGTAGAGGCCGGGGTAGTCGTACTTGGAGAACGGGGTCCCGCCCGTTCCCGTGCCCGAGCCGTTCGCCATGTGGTTGATGACGGAGTCGGCGACGACCTTGACGCCCGCCGCGTGGCAGGTGTCGATCATGTTCTTGAAGGCGGTGCGGTCGCCGAGACGTCCGGCGATCTTGTAGCTGACGGGCTGGTACGAGGTCCACCACTGGCCGCCCTGGAGGTGCTCCTGGGGCGGGGACACCTGGACGTAGCCGTATCCCGCGGGGCCGAGGCGCTCGGTGCACTCCCGGGCGACCGAGGCGAAGTTCCATTCGAACATCACCGCGGTGACGTCCTTCTCTCCGGGCGGGGTCGCCTGTGCCGGGGCGTTGCCCGTGACGGCCACAGCGGCTCCCGCCACGAGGGCGAGTGCAGCGGCCACGGTCTTTCTGGCCATGCTTCCTCCTGATACGACGTCGGTGTCGCAAGACGTAGGACTTAGCAAGAAGTTGCCGAAAGCTTCAGCAACTATTTTCAGCCGTGACCGTACGAGCGCGGGGGTGCCCGGTCAACCCTCCGGACACCCCCGCGCAATTTGTTACGGAAGGACTTGCAACAGCCGGTCGGGCGGCTGCGCCGTGGAACCGCGCACCACCAGCTCCGGCTGGAAGACGAACTCGGTGCGCTGCACCGGGTTCCCCTCGATCTCTTCCAGGAGTGCGCCGACGGCGGCCGTCGCCATGGCCTGCACGGGCTGGCGGACGGTGGAGAGCGGCGGGCTGGTGAAGGCGATGAGCGGCGAGTCGTCGAAGCCCACGACGGAGACGTCGCCGGGCACGTCGAGCCCCCGGGCCCGGACGGCCCGGATGACGCCGAGGGCCATCAGGTCGGACCCGCAGACGATGCCCGTGCACCCCTCGCGGAGGAGGATCTCGGCAGCGGCGTGGCCGCCCTCGACGCCGAAGAGCGTGGGCCTGATGAACCGTTCGGCCTCGGCCCGGTCGATGCCGAGGAGTTCGTACAGCTCGGCGGTGAAGCCCTCCGCCTTGCGCCGCGAGGGCACGTACCGGGTGGGACCGATGGCGAGGCCGATTCGTTCGTGGCCGAGCTCGACCAGGTGTCGGACGGCCATCCGGGCGGCGGCCCGGTCGTCCGGGGAGACGAAGTTGGCGTCGATGTGTTCGTTGTAGCCGTTGATGAGGACGTGCGGGACGCCCCGGGCGGCGAGCCGGGCGTAGCGCGCCGGGTCGGCGGTGGCGTCCGCGTGCAGCCCGGAGAGGAAGACGATGCCGGCCACCCCGCGCTCCACCAGCTGGTCGACGAGCTCGTCCTCGGTGGCGCCGCCGGGCATCTGGGTGCAGAGCACCGGGGTGTAGCCGTGCCCGGCCAGGACCTGTTCGACGACCTGCGCGAAGGCCGGGAAGATCGGGTTGGTCAACTCGGGCACGACGAGGCCGACGAGGCCCGCGCTCCGGCGTTTGAGTCGGACGGGCCGCTCGTAGCCGAGCACGTCGAGCGCCGCGAGCACCTTGTGGCGGGTCGCGCCGGCCACCCCCGCCTTGCCGTTGAGGACCCGGCTGACGGTGGCCTCGCTGACCCCGGACTGGGCCGCGATGTCCGCGAGCCGCGGGGGGGCGGTCGCGGCGCCCCGGGGGCGGGGGGGGGGGCCGCCGCCCCCCCGGGGGGGGCGGCGGCGGGGCC
>NZ_JBHYMK010000083.1:0-17866 GCF_042743065.1 Streptomyces sp. NPDC058872 | reverse complement strand
GGCCCCGGGAGTGGGCGGCGTGGCCGGCGCGCGGGGGGGCGCCGGGCCCGGCCCCCCGCGGCAGGGGGATCGTCACGCCGCCCACCAGACGGTGGTGTCGGCGGGCAGTTCCGCCTCGTCGTCGACGATGCGGACGTCCTCGTTGGAGAGGAGGTACCGGCCGGGCAGCGGGACGGAAATGGCCCGGCCGGTGGTGTTGGCGGTGCAGACGAATCCGTCGCGGCGGAAGGAGAGCACTCCCTCGGGTGCCTCCAGCCACTCGACGGAGTCGCCCGCACCGAGTTCGCGGCGCTCGCGGCGCACGGCGAGCGCGCTGCGGTACAGCTCCAGGGTGGAGCCGGGGTCGCCGGTCTGCGCCTCGACGCTCAGGGCGCCCCAGGTCGCGGGCTGCGGCAGCCAGGAGCCGCCGGCGCCGAAGCCGTACGAGGGGCCCCCGGAGGTCCACGGGATCGGCACCCGGCAGCCGTCGCGGAAGCCGTCCTGGCCGCTGGCGCGCCAGAAGGACGGGTCCTGGCGGACCTCGTCGGGCAGGTCGGTGACGTCCGGCAGGCCGAGCTCCTCGCCCTGGTAGACGTAGGCCGAGCCGGGCAGGGCCAGCATGAGCAGGGTCGCGGCGCGGGCGCGGCGGAGGCCGAGCGCCCGGTCGCCCGGCTCGCGGAGCTGGGTGCCGAGTCCCGCCGGGTTGGCGAAGCGGGTGGCGTGCCGGGTGACGTCGTGGTTGGAGAGCACCCAGGTGGTGGGGGCGCCGACCGGGCGCATCGCGTCGAGCGAGGCGTCGATGACGGCACGGAGCTCGGCGGCGTCCCAGTGGGTGCCCAGGTACTGGAAGTTGAAGGCCTGGTGCATCTCGTCGGGGCGGACGTAGTGGGCGGTGCGCTCGACGGTGGGGGTCCACGCCTCGGCGACGAGGATGCGCTCTCCGGGGGTTTCGCCGGGCGAGGCCACGGGGGAGTACTCGGCGAGGATCTCCCGCCAGGAGCGGTAGATCTCGTGGACGCCGTCCTGGTCGAAGAAGGGCATGACGTCGCTGCCGAGCAGCTTCAGCTGGTCGTGGGAGCCGATGTCGGGCAGGCCCTCGGCCTTGACCAGGCCGTGGGCGACGTCGACCCGGAAGCCGTCGACGCCCATGTCCAGCCAGAAGCGCAGGATGGACCGGAACTCGTCGCGCACCGCGGGGTGTTCCCAGTTGAAGTCGGGCTGCTCCGGGGCGAAGAGGTGGAGGTACCACTCGCCGGGGGTGCCGTCCGGGTCCTCGGTGCGGGTCCAGGCGGAGCCGCCGAAGATGGACTCCCAGTCGTTGGGCGGGAGTTCGCCGTCCTCGCCCTTTCCGGGCCGGAAGTGGTAGCGCTCCCGCAACGGCGAGCCGGGCCCCTCGCGCAGGGCGCGCTGGAACCACTCGTGCTGGTCGGAGGAGTGGTTGGGGACCAGGTCGACGATGATGCGCAGGCCCTGCTCGTGGGCTTCCCGGATCAGCGCGTCGGCGTCGAGCAGCGAGCCGAACATCGGGTCGATGGCCCGGTAGTCGGCGACGTCGTACCCCGCGTCGGCCTGCGGGGAGGCGTAGAACGGGGAGAGCCAGACGGCGTCGACGCCGAGCTCCTTGAGGTAGGGCAGTCGGCTGCGGACGCCTTCCAGGTCTCCCATGCCGTCGCCGTTTCCGTCGGCGAAGCTGCGCGGGTAGACCTGGTAGATCACGGCGTCTCTCCACCAGCCCGTGTGCGTGCCGGTGGTCGGGGCGTCGGCCGGGGTGGCGAGATGCTGGGTCATGTCTTCCCTGAGAGATAAGGAGGTGCGTGCGGAAGGCGTGGTCAGGGCCGTCAGCCCTTGACGGCGCCGGCGGACATGCCGGTGACGAGGTGCCGCTGGGCGAAGAGGAACACCACGGCGGCGGGGATGGCGATCAGCACGGAGGCCGCGGACATCGGTCCCCACTGGGCTCCGTACTGGTTGACGAACTTCTGCAGTCCGCCGGCCAGGGTGAGGTTCTCGTCGCCGACCATGAAGGCGGAGGCGTAGGCGACCTCGCCCCATGCGGTGATGAAGGAGTAGAAGGCGGTGACCGCGATGCCGGGCTTGGCGAGCGGCAGGATCAGTCGCCAGAACGTGCCGAACGGGGTCAGCCCGTCGACGTAGCCGGACTCGTCGATCTCGCGCGGGATGGTGTCGAAGAAGCCCTTCATCATCCAGGCGCAGAACGGAACGGCGATGGTGAGGTAGGTGATGACCAGGCCGACCGGCTGGTTGAGCAGGCCCATCGAGGCCATGATGTTGTAGATCGGCACGATGAGGACGGCGACCGGGAACATCTGGGTGATGAGCAGGGTCCACATCAGGCCGCGCTTGCCGGGGAAGCGGAAGCGGCTGACGGCGTACCCCGTGGTGGCGGAGATGAACACGCCGATGACGGTGGTGAGTCCGGCGACGAGGAGCGAGTTGCCGAACCAGGTGAGGAACGGGGTGTCCCGCAGCAGGTTCGTGTAGTTCTCGAACGTCGTCTCCTTGACGAAGTCCGTGGTGGTGGCGTAGGCGGCCGGCTTCAGCGAGGTCAGCAGGACCCACAGCACCGGGAAGACGGCGATCACCGAGGCGGTGATCAGGGTGAGGTGCAGGCCGACCGAGGCGAGCGGCGAACGGCGTCCGCGGACCGGGGTGTTCGCGGCGGGGGCGGTGGGGGTCGTGGTGGTCACCAGACTTCTCCCTGCTTGCGGAGGACGCGCCGGTAGAACGCGGCGAAGACCATCAGGAGGACCAGGATCAGGACGCCCCAGGTGGAGGACTGCGCGAAGTCGCGCGGGCTGATCTCGAAGGAGAACTTGTACGCCTGGGTGACGAGGATCTGCGTGGCCTCGCCGGGTCCGCCCCGGGTGAGCAGGAAGATCACCGGGAACATGTTGAAGGTCCAGATGGTGGAGAGCAGGATCACCGTGGTCGACACCGAACTGAGGCCGGGCATGGTGATGTTGCGGAAGCGCTGCCAGGCGTTCGCGCCGTCCATCTCGGCGGCCTCGTAGAGCTCGCCGGGGATGGACTGGAGCCCGCCGAGGAGGGCGACCATCATGAACGGGACGCCGAGCCAGACGTTGACGAGGATGACGGAGAACTTGGCCCAGGTCGGGTCGTTGAGCCACGGAATGCCGTCGATGCCGCCGCCCGCGAGGATCTGGTTGAGCATGCCGCGGCGCTCGTCGTAGAGGAAGCGCCAGGCGAAGACGGAGACGAAGCCGGGGACGGCCCAGGGCAGGATCAGCAGCATCCGGTAGACGGAGCGGCCGGCGATCCTGCGGTTGAGGACGTTGGCGAGGGTCAGGCCCAGGGCGAAGGTGACCGCCACGCAGGAGACGGTCCAGACGACGGTCCAGATCAGCGTGCCGACGAACTGGCCCCCGGTGACCGCTTCGGTGTAGTTGTCCAGGCCGACGAACTCATAGGTGGCCGGGATCTCATTGACGCCGATCGACCGCGCCACGTTCCGCTCGTTGGCGTTGGTGAACGACAGATAGACACCGCGGACCAGCGGGTATCCGATGATCACGCCGAGCACGACCACCACCGGGAGCACCATCGCCCAGGCGTACCAGTGGGTGGAGAGGGAGCGCTTCGCCGCGCGGCGCGGCGTGCCAGTTCCGCGGCGTCGGCCGCGGGCGACGTGGTCGCCCGCGGCCTTCGCCACCGACTGGCTGGGAGTGTCCACAGCCATGAGCCGGCCTGCCTTCTTTCTTACTTCCAGTCCTTCAGGAGCTTGCGGTAGGAGTCACCGATCGCCTTGGCGCCGGCCTCCGGGGTGGTCTGGCCGGTGAGCACCTTGGTGTACTCGACCTTGACCGGCTCGAAGAGGCTGCCGCCCTCGGGGATCCACGGGCGCTGGACGGCCTTGTCGACGACCGGCTTGAAGAAGCCGATCATCTCGTTGGTCGCGACGTCCGACTTGATGTAGACGGACTGGCGGGTCGGGAGGAGGCTGAGCTCCTTGGCGATCGTGGCCTGGGTCTCGGCCGAGCTCATGTACTCGGCGAAGGCGTAGGAGGCGTCGAGGTTCTTGGAGCCCGCGTAGACGGCGAGGTTGTGGCCGCCCTGCGGGGCGCCCTGGCCCTGCGAGCCGGCCGGGACCGGGGCGATGCCCAGGTTCGCCTTGTCGGCGAACTCCTTGCCCGCGTAGGTGTCGGCGACGGCCCACGGGCCGTTGATCATCATGGCGACCTTGCCGTCCTTGAAGGCCGCCTGCATGTTGTCCCAGCCGTTGGTCGCGTCGGTGATCGCGGCCTTCGAGTCGACGAGGTCCTTGACGGTCTTGAGCGCCTTCACGCCGGACTCGTCGTCGATCTTGATCTTCTTCTGCTCGGCGTCGACCAGGTCGCCGCCCTCGCCGTACAGGAAGGAGAGGAACCAGTACGGGTCGTCGCCCCGCAGGTAGAGGCCGGTCTTGCCGGTCTTCTCCTTGATCTTGGCGGAGACGGCCTTGAGCTGGTCGATGGTCTCGGGGACCTCGACGCCGGCCTCCTTGAAGATCTTCTTGTTGTAGAAGATGCCCATGGAGTCGATGACCTGGGGGACCGCGTAGGTCTTGCCGTTGTACTTCGTCGAAGCGGCGGCCTGCTCCAGGAAGTCGTCGGCGTCCTTGAGGGCCGGGGTGCCGTCGAGCGGCGCGAGGTAGCCGAGGTCGGCGAACTCGGGGGTCCAGGCGACCTCGGAGCGGATGACGTCGGGCGCACCGGAGCCGGACTGCGCGGCGTTCTTGAACTTGTTCTGCGCCTCGCCGAACGGCACGTTCACGTACTTGACGGTGACCTTGGGGTACTTCTTGGTGAAGTCCTCGGCGACCTTCTTGAAGACCTTGTCCTCGGAGCCGACCGTGGAGGTGTCCCACCAGGTCACGGTGCCGGAGAGCTCGCCCGAGCTCTTCGAGCCGCCGTTGGAACCGCTGTCGCTTCCGCCGCACGCCGCCAGGGTCACGCCCAGGGCGGCGACCAGCGCGGTGGCCGCTATGCCACGCCGCATGTGAACTCCTTCAACTGATCCCGGGGGGACGAGGGGCTGGAACCTTCCTCATGCGACCGCTCCCTCGCGGCGCTCCGGGTTGCCAGGAACGTAACAGGGATGAAAACGAGCCGAAAGACCTTGCGGGAACTTTCTGCAAGGACCGGCGATCGTTACATCCACGTGTCCCTAAGGTTGCCGAAGGATCGCTTGACAGGGCCCGGCGGACCCTTCGCAGCCCGTGGCGCACCCCGCAAGACGGCCGCAAGGACTGCAAGGCCTTGCGGCAGGACGACGGAGCCGGGTTGCGCAAGGGCCGGTGGGCAATACGCCCCGTGACCGGTACAGTCCATCCTCATGACCGCGCGGCTCTCCGACATCGCAGCCCAGGCGGGGGTCAGTGAGGCCACAGTCAGCCGCGTGCTCAACGGCAAGCCCGGCGTGGCCGCCACCACCCGCGAATCCGTCCTCGCCGCACTCGACGTGCTCGGCTACGAGCGGCCCGTACGGTTGCGCCAGCGCAGCGCGGGGCTCGTCGGCCTCATCACCCCCGAGCTGGACAACCCGATCTTCCCGGCCCTCGCCCAGGTGATCGGACAGGCGCTGACCCGGCAGGGGTACACGCCGGTCCTCGCCACCCAGACCCCCGGCGGGTCCACCGAGGACGAACTCACCGACATGCTGGTGGAGCGCGGGGTCGCCGGCATCATCTTCGTCTCCGGCCTGCACGCCGACACCACCGCCGACATGACGCGCTACGACCAGCTGCGCGGCAAGGGCGTCCCGTACGTCCTCCTCAACGGCTTCTCCCCCAAGGTCCAGGCGCCCTTCGTGTCGCCCGACGACCGGGCGGCGATGCGGCTGGCCGTGACGCACCTGGCCGCGCTCGGGCACAGCCGGATCGGTCTGGCGGTCGGGCCGAAGCGGTTCGTCCCGGTGCTGCGCAAGATAGAGGGCTTCCAGCAGGGCATGCAGGAGCGGTTCGGCCTGACCCCCGAGGAGTCCGAGGAACTGGTCCAGCACTCCCTCTACACGCTGGAGGGCGGCCAGGCGGCGGCGGGCGCACTGCTCGCCCGCGGTTGCACGGCGGTCGTCTGCGCGAGCGACATGATGGCCCTCGGCGCGATCCGGGCAGCTCGGCAGCAGGGGCTGGACGTCCCCCGGGACGTCTCGGTGGTCGGCTTCGATGACTCTCCGCTCATAGCGTTCACCGATCCGCCGCTGACCACCATCCGACAGCCGGTGCAGGCGATGGGGCAGGCCGCGGTGCGGGCGCTGCTCGAAGAGGTGGGGGGCACCCCGGCCCCGCACTCGGAGTTCGTCTTCATGCCTGAGCTGGTCGTTCGTGGTTCAACGGCCTCGGCTCCCTCGGCGGCCCGTACTCCTTCTTGAGGCGGAGCGGGTGCACCTCGAACCCGACCGAGGGATGATCGGTCGGGGGGAGGGATCTGGCACACTCTCTCGCTATGGGTGAAACGACCGTGAAGAGCTTGGACAGCCGGACGACCCCGTCGTCACCCATCGTGGCCGACGAGGGAAGGTTCGCGCGGCTGCGCGGGCGTGCACCCCGACGCCCGACGATCTGGTTCGAGATCCTGCTCATCGCGGTGAGCTACTGGACGTACTCGCTCATCCGCAACGCGGTGCCGGAGCAGAAGGCCGCGGCGCTCAAGAACGCCGACTGGATCTGGCGCACCGAGGAATCCCTCGGCCTCGCCTTCGAGCACGCCGTCAACCACGCCGTGAACTCGGTGACCTGGCTGATCGTCTCGATGAACTACTACTACGCCACCTTGCACTTCGTGGTGACCATCGGCGTGCTGGTGTGGCTGTACCGGTGGCACCCGGGCCGTTACGCGGCGTTCCGCACGGTCCTGTTCGCCACCACCGGGGTGGCCCTGGTCGGCTACTACCTGTACCCGCTCGCGCCGCCCCGGCTCATGAACGGCGTGGACTTCGTCGACACCGTCCTGGTCCACCACACCTGGGGCTCGATGGCCTCGGGCAACCTCAAGCACGTGTCGAACCAGTACGCGGCGATGCCGTCGATGCACATCGGTTGGTCGCTGTGGTGCGGGGTCACCGTCTTCCTGCTCGCCCGGGCCCCCTGGGCGAGGATCCTCGGCCTGCTCTACCCGGTGGCGACCCTCGTGGTGATCGTCGCCACCGCCAACCACTTCTGGCTGGACGCGGTCGGCGGCGTGCTCTGCCTGTCCTTCGGCTTCGCCGTCTCCTACTTCTGGTACGGCTCCCGCCCGCACCGGCTGCCGAAGCTGGTGGAACCGGTGGAGCCGGTGGGCGTCGTCCAGCGCGGCGGCCCGTCCGCGGCCCGGGGAGCGGACCGCTCGGAGGACGACGCCGAGCAGCAGGTCGGTTCCGGCACCTGACCCGGCCGGGGCCACAGGCCGGACGGGCCCGCCCCGACCGGAAGACGGTCCTCAGGCCCCGTAGAACAGCTCCTCGACGACGGCCCGGGCCCGACGGGTGATCCGGCGGTAGTCGTCGACCATCTCACCGACGTGCCCGGCCTCGTACCCCAGGTAGCGGCCCACGGCCGCGAGCTCGCGGGGGTCCGAGGGGAAGGTGTCGCCGGAACGGCCGCGGACCAGCATGACCGCGTTGCGGACGCGGGTGGCCAGGACCCAGGCCTCGTCCAGGGTCTGCGCCTCCTCCGTCGGGATCAACCCCGCCGCATGGGCGGCTGCGAGGGCCTCGCGGGTCCGGGTCGTGCGCAGGCCCGGCTCCGCCCAGCCGTGCCGCATCTGGAGCAGCTGCACCGTCCATTCGACGTCGCTGAGGCCACCGCGCCCGAGCTTGGCGTGGAGGGTCGGGTCGGCGCCGCGCGGCAGCCGCTCGGACTCCATCCGGGCCTTCAGCCGGCGGATCTCCCTGATGGCGTCGTCGCCGAGTCCCTCCGCGGGGTACCGCAGCGGGTCGACGAGCTCGATGAACCGCTGCCCCAGCTCCGGGTCGCCGGCCATCGGTTCGGCGCGCAGCAGCGCCTGGCTCTCCCAGACCAACGACCAGCGGTGGTAGTAGGCCCGGTAGGACTTCAGGCTGCGGACCAGGGGGCCGCTCTTGCCCTCCGGCCGGAGGTCCGCGTCGATCAGCAGCGGTGGGTCGGCGGTCGGGAGTTGCAGCAGCCGCCGCATCTCCGCGACCACCCGGTTCGCGGCCCGGGTGGCCTCCTGCTCGTCGACGCCCTCGCGGGGTTCGTGGACGAAGAGCACGTCCGCGTCGGAGCCGTACCCCAGCTCGTGGCCGCCGAAGCGTCCCATGCCGATGACCGAGAACCGGGTCGGCAGCTGGTCGCCCCATTCGGCGCGCACGGCGGCCCGTAGGGCACCGGCGATCGTCGCCGCGTTGAGGTCGGTGACGGCCCTCCCCACCCGGTCGACGAGCTCGCCCGGGTCCTGCTCGCGGGGGTTGTCCTCGGTGCCGTACGAACCGATGAGGTCGGCGGCGGCCGTCCGGAACAGTTCCCTGCGGCGCACCCCGCGCGCCGCGGCGACGGCCTGCTCGGCATCGGCCGCGCGTCCCACCGCCGCCAGGACCTCCTGCTCCAGGTGGTCCCGGTCGCGCGGCTTCAACCCCTCCGGATCGCCCAGGATCGCAACGGCCTCGGGGGCGCGGAGCAGCAGGTCGGGGGCGAGGCGCCCGGCGGAGAGCACCCGGGCGAGGTTCTCGGCGGCGGCGCCCTCGTCGCGCAGCAGCCGCAGGTACCAGGGGGTCTTGCCGAGGGCGTCGGAGACCTTCCGGAAGCCGAGGAGTCCGGCGTCCGGATCGGCCGAGTCCGCGAACCAGCCCAGCAGGACGGGCAGCAGCGTCCGCTGGATCGCGGCCTTCCGGGTCACCCCCGAGGCGAGCGCCTCCAGGTGGCGCAGGGCGGCGGTGGGATCCGCGTAGCCGAGCGCTTCGAGGCGCTGTCCGGCGGCCTTCGGGCTGAGCCTGATCTCACCGGGGGCGAGCTGGGCGACGGCGTCGAGGAGCGGCCGGTAGAAGAGCTTCTCGTGCAGGCGGCGGACGACGGCGGCGTGCCGCTTCCACTCCTTGTTGAGCTCGGCGACCGGGTCGGTGCGCAGGCCGAGGGAGCGTCCGAGGCGGCGCAGGTCGGCCTCGGCCTCGGGGACGAGGTGGGTGCGGCGCAGCCGGAAGAGCTGGATGCGGTGCTCCATGGCGCGCAGGAAGCGGTACGCCTCGTCGAGCTGGGAGGCGTCGGCACGGCCGACGTAGCCGCCGGCGGCGAGGGCGGCGAGCGCGTCGAGGGTGGTGCCGCTGTGCAGCGTCGCGTCGCTGCGGCCGTGGACCAGCTGGAGGAGCTGGACGGCGAACTCGACGTCCCTGAGTCCGCCGGGGCCGAGCTTGAGCTCGCGCTCGACCTGGGCGGCCGGGATGTTGTCGACGACCCGGCGGCGCATCTTCTGGACGTCGGGGACGAAGTTCTCGCGCTCGGCGGCCTGCCAGACGAGCGGGGAGACCGCGTCGATGTACTGGGCGCCCAGCTCGGGGTCGCCGGCCACCGCACGCGCCTTGAGCAGTGCCTGGAACTCCCAGGTCTTCGCCCAGCGCTGGTAGTAGGCGAGGTGGGAGGAGAGGGTGCGGACGAGGGGGCCGTTGCGGCCTTCGGGGCGGAGGTTGGCGTCGACCGGCCAGATGGAGCCCTCGACGGTGGGCTCCGAGCAGATCCGCATCAGGTGGGAGGCGAGCCGGGTCGCGGCCTGGATCGCCTTCCCCTCGTCGGCTCCTTCCGCCGGCTCCCCGACGAAGATCACGTCCACGTCGGAGACGTAGTTGAGTTCGTGGCCGCCGCACTTGCCCATCGCGATCACGGAGAGCCGGCACAGGGCGGCGTCGGCGGGGGCGGCGGTCCGGGCGATGGCGAGTGCGGCCCGCAGGGTCGCGGTCGCCAGGTCGGCGAGCTCCGCGGCGGCCTGGGCGACGTCGGTGGTGCCGCACACGTCGCGGGCCGCTATGGCGAGCAGGCAGCGGCGGTAGGCGATCCGCAGCGACACCTCGTCGGTGGCTCCGGCGAGCTCCTGCTCGAACTCGGCGACCCCCGGATGCAGGTCCGCCGCCTCGTACGTGACGAGGGACTCCGCGTCGCGGGGATGGCGGGCCAGGTGGTCGCCGAGCGCCTCGGACGCACCCAGCACCCCGAGGAGCCGGTCCCGGAAGGGCTTGGCGGAGAGCAGCGTGGTGGTGAAGGTCTGTAGCTCGGCCTCCGGCTGCGCCTCCACGAGACGGACCAGGCCGCGCAGTGCGAGGTCGGGGTCGGCGGTGGCGCCGAGCGCGTCGAGGAGGACGGGGTCGGCGCGCAGGGCGGCCAGTTCCGGCAGGTCGAGGAGGCGTTCGGCCCCGGAAGGATCGGTGAATCCGTGCCGCAACAGCCGTGAGAACGTACTGCTCCTGCGTCCCGGCACCGTCATTCCGCCGCTCCCTCCGAGCAGGTCGACAACCCAGGGGCGAACCCGGGGCTTCGAGCCTATCCGGAGTGGGCACCACAGGCGTCCAGGCCTTCGGATCGCAGCGGATCACACGTGACGTCTCGCACATCAGTCGCTTTTCAGGCGCGATGAACCGTATTCCTTGAAGGCCCGCCCTGCTCCTCGCCCCCCTTTCCCGTCCGTCCGAACCTCTGCGAAAGCGCGCCGTCGAACCATGCCCGTCCGCCGTCTCCGCCGCCCCGCCCTCCCGTCCCGCCGCAGGACCGCGACGGCGGTGGTGACGGCCGCCCTGGTGGGCGCCACCTGCGTCGGGGCCCTCTCGGCGACGGGGGCGTCCCGGGGGGCGGGGACGCGAGCGGTGGAAGCGCGGTCCGGACAGGAGGCGCCCGCCGCCGGACGGGCCGCGCCGACCGGGGAACCGACGGAGGCGCTCCCCCCGCCGGTCTCCGTGGTGCAGTTCGTGGCCCATCCGGACGACGACCTGTTCTTCATGAACCCGGACGTCTCCCAGTCCCTGCGCTCCGGCAGCCCCTTGACCTCCGTCTACCTGACCGCAGGCGAGTCCGACGGCGTCAACGCGCGCCCGCGCGACGCGGCCGGAACCACGCCCGACAAGGCCGGGTACGCCGAGGCCCGGCAGAACGGGATCCGCGCCGCGTACGCCGAGATGGCGACGGGCAGCAGGACCAGCGCCTGGGACCGGGTCGTGGTGCCGACGTCCGGCGGTGGGTCCGCCGAACTGGACACCCTGCGCGCACAGCCGCAGATCAAGCTCGTGTGGCTGCAGATACGCGAGGCCGGCGCCGTCAACGGCGACCGGCCGCACAGCCTCCACGGCCTCTGGGACGGCCGGATCGCCGCGCTCGGCTCCCAGCGCTCCACCGGCACCCCGGTCACCGCCGATTTCACCTACACGAAGGAGCAGGTCGTCGCCACGCTGACGGGCGTCCTGGAGCGGTTCCGGCCGACCTTCGTGCGGATGCAGGACCCGAGCCCCGGCACGTACCCGGAGGACGGGAAGTTCCGGGACCACCAGGACCACCTCTTCGGGGCGCGGTTCGTGCAGGCCGCGCTGGCCCGGTACGCGGAGCTCCCCGGGCATCCGCACGTGGGCGTGCAGAACTACCTGGGCTATCCGACCAGCGGGCTGCCGCACACCCTCGACCCCGAGACGGCCGACGCGAAGCTGAGCACCCTGAAGACGTACTCCTGGTGGGACGGGGTGCAGGACTGTGGGGTCGGCATCGGATGCGGCGACCTGAAGGTGGCCGCGCGACCCGCCGGACGGGGCTGGACCCAGACCGTCCGGTACGCCCGGGGCACGTCCACCTCCTGGGTCCAGCGCGACCCGGCGGGCGGGCTGCACGCCTTCTCCGTCCTCGACGGTCGCCTCGCTACCTGGCGGAAGCCGGCCGACGCCGTGGCCTGGCAGGGCCCGGAGCTGCTGCCCGGTGGTGGCCTGGACAGCGGGGTCACCTCCGTGGCCCTGCCCGACGGCCGGATCTCCGTCTTCGGCGTCCGCACGGTCCTCGGCGGCGAGGCGTCCGCCTACCGGCGCGAGGTGGTCGGCACCGTCCAGTCGGCGCCCGGAGCCGGCTTCGGCCCGTGGCGCTCGCTCGGCACCCCCGAGCGGAACGACGCCGACGGCACTTCGGACATCAGCGCACCCGCCGTGACCGTGGCCGCCGACGGCCGGGCGACCCTGGTCCTGCGCGACAGCCGGCACCGGCTCACCGTACGCGAGCAGCGGGTGGACGGCGCATGGGGCCCGTGGCGGGTCCTGGGGGGCACGGACGTGTACGGCGACCCGGTGGCCGCGACGGACGCGCACGGCCGCGGGTACGTCTTCGCCAGCACCCCGGCCACCGTCCTCGCCTGGGGGCAGCGGAGCCCCGGCGGACCGCTGACGGGACCGGCGGAGACCGGCCTTCCGCCGACGACCCTGGCCCTGAGCGCGAGCGCGGCGCCGGACGGCGACGGAGTGCGGCTCTGGTTCCGCAAGCCCGCCTCCGGCGACCTGCGGAGCGCCGACTTCTCCGGCACGGGGCCGGTCTCCCCGGTCACCGAGCTCACCGGCGCGGGTGTCGCGGGCTTCGGCCCGGTGAGCGGTGACGACGGGCTGCTCGCGGTCCGTTCCCGCACCGGTTTCCTGGCGACGGCGCCGCACGGCCGGGCGGGGGCGCGACCGGTGTGGACCCTGGAGGAGTTCTTGTTCTCCGGCGCGCCGGACGCGGGGACGGACGGGGTCGCGGCGATCGGCCTGGACGGCCGGCTGCACTGGAAGCCGACGGGCCGTTGACCCGGTTCCGGGTGCACGCGGCGCTCCCGTACGGAAGCGTGGCCCCATGAACATGACCCTGGAAGTCGTCCCGGTGCCCGTCAGCGACGTGGACCGGGCGAAGGAGTTCTACGGCGACGCGTGCGGCTTCACGATCGACCTGGACAGCGAAGTGGCGCCCGGCGTGCGGATCGTCCAAGCGACCCCGCCGGGCTCGCGCTGCTCGATCGCGCTGCTGAGCGGCATGCCGCCGATGCCGGGCGCCGAGGAGATGGAACCCGGCAGCCTGCACGGCCTCCAACTCTGCGTCACCGACATCGAGGCGGCGCGGGCGGAGCTCACCGGCCGGGGCGTCGTCGTCTCACCGGTGAGGCACGTCGGAGCGACGGGCTGGGAGGACGGCAAGGGCGACACCTGGAACTCGTTCATGACCTTCGCGGATCCGGACGGCAACGGCTGGGTCGTGCAGGAAGCCCCGTCGGAGCTCTCGGAGCGCTGATTCCGAGTACCGCTCCGTGCGGAAGGTGCCGGCGGAGTCCGGGCCGTTCCCTCAGAAACCGCGGTAGAAGTGGCGGAGTCCCCCGGCCTCGGCCACGCACCGCATCCCGGCGGCCTCCATCACCCGGTGCGAGGCCGGGTTGTCCAGGTCGGCGTCGCCCTTGGCTCCGGCGACACCGGCCGCCCTGGCCACTTCGAGGAGCGCCCGCAGCGCCTCGGAGGCGTACCCCTTCCCCCGTGCGTCGGGCAGGAGGCCGTACCCGACGGTCACCACCCCCAGTGCGTCCGGCGGCCCGTGGAAGCCGATCCCGCCGACGACGACGCCGCTCTCCCGGAGCCGTACCTCATAGGGGCGGAACACCCCCGGGTCGCCGTGCTCGGCGACCCCGCGCAGAAAGCCGGTGGCGGCCCGGACGTCCCCGTCCAGGGGGTACCCGTCGCCCCACAGGTCGCCCGGGGCCGGTGCCCGGGCGACGGTGCGCTCGGCGTCGGAGGCGGTCAGGGGACGCAGCAGGAGCCGCTCGGTGGCGACGGGGGCGATCTTCACCGCGGCAGTGTGGTACGTCCTCCGGGCTCCGGACAACGGCTTTTCCCCCTGCGGCGGGAGCGGGCGGGGAACCGCCCGGTCCCGCCGCCCGGGGGCGGCCCGGGGCGAGTCGGACGGGCCGGGGCCAGCGGTCGGTGACCGCCGGCCCCGATCGTCGATTCCGGGCTCTACCCGCTCTGAGCTGTGCTTACAGCACCGGCAGGTTCTTGCGGAGCTCGAAGGCGGTGACCTCGGAGCGGTACTCCTCCCACTCCTGCTTCTTGTTGCGCAGGAAGAAGTCGAAGACGTGCTCGCCGAGGGTCTCCGCGACCAGTTCGCTCTTCTCCATGAGGGCGATCGCCTCGCCCAGGTTCTGCGGGAGCGGCTCGATGCCCATGGCGCGGCGCTCCGAGTCGGAGAGGGCCCAGACGTCGTCGTCGGCGCCGGCCGGGAGTTCGTACCCCTCCTCGATGCCCTTGAGCCCGGCCGCGAGGAGGACCGCGTAGGTCAGGTAGGGGTTCGCGCCCGAGTCGATGGAGCGGACCTCGACCCGCGAGGAACCGGTCTTGCCCGGCTTGTACATGGGGACGCGGATGAGGGCGGAGCGGTTGTTGTGACCCCAGCAGATGTACGAGGGCGCTTCGCCGCCCGAACCCGCCGTGCGGGAGGAACCGCCCCAGATCCGCTTGTACGAGTTGACCCACTGGTTGGTGACCGCGGAGGTCTCGCCCGCGTGGCGGAGGAGGCCCGCGATGAAGGAGCGACCCACCTTCGACAGTTGGTACTCGGCACCCGACTCGTAGAAGGCGTTCCGGTCGCCCTCGAAGAGGGAGAGGTGGGTGTGCATGCCCGAGCCCGGGTACTCGGAGAAGGGCTTCGGCATGAACGTGGCCTGCACGCCCTGCTCCAGGGCGACCTGCTTCATGACCAGCCGGAAGGTCATGATGTTGTCCGCCGTCGACAGCGCGTCGGCGTAGCGGAGGTCGATCTCCTGCTGGCCGGGCGCGCCCTCGTGGTGCGAGAACTCCACCGAGATGCCCATCGATTCGAGCATCGTGATGGCCTGGCGGCGGAAGTCCATGCCGACGTTCTGCGGAGTGTGGTCGAAGTAGCCCGAATTGTCGGCCGGGGTGGGCCGGGTGCCGTCGAGCGGCTTGTCCTTCAGCAGGAAGAACTCGATCTCGGGGTGGGTATAGAAGGTGAAGCCCAGGTCCGAGGTCTTGGCGAGGGCGCGCTTGAGGACGTAGCGCGGGTCGGCGAAGGACGGCGAGCCGTCCGGCATCAGGATGTCGCAGAACATCCGGGCGGTGCCGGGGGCCTCGGCGCGCCAGGGAAGGATCTGGAAGGTGCCCGGATCCGGCTTGGCGATCATGTCCGATTCGTATACACGGGCGAAGCCCTCGATCGCGGAGCCGTCGAAGCCGATGCCCTCGTCAAAGGCCTGCTCAAGCTCGGCGGGAGCCACCGCGACCGACTTGAGGAAGCCGAGCACATCGGTGAACCACAGGCGTACGAAGCGGATGTCGCGCTCCTCGAGCGTACGGAGCACGAATTCCTGCTGCTTGTCCATTTCCACACCCATCCTTGCTGGTCAGGCCGCCTGCTCCCACCGCCTCCGGTGCATCGGGGGGCACCTGAGCATCCCACCACATGGTTTCGCGCACGTTGCACACCCATACTGCCTGCTCGGGTGTGACTGAGGTAACGGGGGAAGGGCCCGACCGGGGTGTGTGTCCACCCGGTCGCCGGTGCCGAGTGCCACCCCGTTCGGCCCACGGGGGCCCCTCGCCCACTACGATCGGCGCCCATGGGAGCCCCACGGCTCGTGCGCCCGTCCCGACACGCGCGTCCCCTGGCACTGGTGAGTGCCGTGGCGACGCTCTTCGCCGCGCTCTTCCTCTGTCTGGGGACCGGCCCGGCGGGGGAACGGGCCCACCACGAGGAGGGCCCGCGGACCACGGCCGTCATCGCCGACCACCTCTGTCCGTACGACCCCGGTGGCTGTTCCCTCTTCCCCGCCCTCTCCCCCGCCGTTCTCAGCGCGCCCCCGCTCGACGCCCCGCCGTCCGCACAGGGCGGGCCGCCGCGTCTCGCGCTGCCTTCCGGTGACGGTCCGGCGAGCCGGGGGGCCGCCCGACCGCGCGCACCGGACCTGCACGTCCTTCAAGTTCTGCGGACGTGACGGAGCCGGGCGTCCCCGCCGCCGGGCGGGTGCCCCTCTCTGCACGTCCACCCCCGAACTCCACCCCACTCCCCGAAGAAGGACGACACCACCATGGCCGCCAACCGCTCCGCCACCAACGACCGCCGCGCACGAATAGAGGAGATGCGCCGCGCCGAGCAGGCCCGTGAGCGCCGCAACCGCCTGCTCACCATCGGCGTCTCCGCCGTCGTGGTCCTGGGCCTCGTCGGCTTCGGCACCTTCGTGCTGATGAAGCAGTCCGAGGAGCAGGACAAGAAGGAGGCCGCCGCCAAGGCCCCGATCGCCGGCGAGAAGTCCTGGGACCCGAAGAAGCTCGGTCGCAACCACGTCGAGACGGCCGTCACCTACGAGATGAAGCCGCCGGTCGGCGGCGACCACAACCCGGTCTGGATGAACTGCGACGGCGACGTCTACACGAAGCCGATCGCCGATGTGAACGCCGTGCACTCCATGGAGCACGGGGCCGTCTGGGTGACGTACACCCAGCAGGCCGCGCAGGGCGACGTGAAGAAGCTCGCCGACAAGGTCGGCAAGACCAAGTACACCCTGATGAGCCCCGTGGAGGACCAGGCCGGGGCGATCATGCTGTCCGCCTGGGGCAAGCAGGTGACCGTGGACGGCGCGGACGACCCGCGCGTCGACGCCTTCTTCACCAAGTACGTGCAGGGGCCGCAGACCCCGGAGCCGGGTGCGGCCTGCACCGGCGGGCTCGACGCGAACGGCCAGGGCGGTACGGGGATGGGCCAGTGAGGCTCAACCGTACGCAGGGGGCGGCGGTCACCGCCGTCGCCCTGGCGCTGCTGTTCGCCGGGGGCGCGGTCACCGTCGCGTCCGCTGACCGCGAGGACGCCCCGAGCACCCCGGTCTCCTCCTCCGCCGATGCCGGTTTCGCCCGGGACATGGCGGTCCACCACCAGCAGGCCGTCGAGATGTCGTTCGTCGTCCGGGACCGGACCACGGACGAGGCCGTCCGACGGCTCGCGTACGACATCGCCAACACGCAGGCGAACCAGCGGGGCATGATGCTCGGCTGGCTCGACCTGTGGGGGCTGCCCAAGAACGAGTCCGGGGTCGAGCCGATGGCCTGGATGGGGATGGGCGGTTCGGGTGACACGGGGCCGCTGGACGGTGCCCTGATGCCCGGGATGGCGACCGACACGCAGATGGACGAGTTGCGCGGGGCGAGCGGCCGGGAGGCCGAGGTCCTCTACTTGAAGCTCATGACCGCGCACCACAAGGGCGGGGTGCACATGGCCGAGGGCTGCGTCCAGAAGTGCTCGGTGGACATCGAGCGGAACCTCGCGCAGGGAATGGTCGACGCGCAGGAGTCCGAGATCAAGCTGATGGCCGACATGCTGAAGAAGCGCGGGGCCTGATCCGGCGTCCCGGCCCCCGTGACCCGCTGCGGTCGCGGGGGCCGGACCGCCCCCCGACAATGAGGGTGCTCGGGGACTTCGTACGACGACGTTCGACGAAAGGTACGCACCCCATGACCACGGCGAAGGACATCATGCACACCGGGGCCCGGTGGATCCCGGAACACGAGACGCTCGACCGGGCGGCGCAGCTGATGCGGGAGTTGGACGTGGGCGCCCTGCCCGTCGCGGACGCGAACGAGAGGCTCTGCGGCATCGTCACGGACCGCGACATCGTGGTGCGCTGTGTGGCCATGGGCCACGACCCGTCGAAGGTCACCTGCGGCGAGATCACCCAGGGCACGCCGCGCTGGATCGAGTCCGGGGCGGACGTGGGCGCCGTCCTGGAGGAGATGCAGAGCCACCAGATCCGGCGGCTCCCCGTCATCGAGGACAAGCGGCTGGTCGGCATGATCAGCGAGGCCGATCTGGCCCAGCACCTGTCGGACGAGGAACTCAAGGCGTTCTGCGCGCGCGTCTACGCCTCCTCCTGATTCCGGACGCACGGTCCACGGGCCCCGGGGGTCC
>NZ_JBHYMK010000082.1:0-26352 GCF_042743065.1 Streptomyces sp. NPDC058872 | reverse complement strand
GGGGACCATGGACATGGTCCCGGGGCCGAAGGCGCGTGCGGTCGCGGTTCAGCGTCCGATGAGGTGCTGCTGGTCCTGCGGCCGCAGGCGCAGGCTGTGCTGACCTCCGTCCACGGCGAGCATCGTGCCGACGGAGGCGCTCGACAGCGGGCTCGCCAGGTAGGCGATCGCACCCGCCACCTCGTCGGCCGTCACCAGGCGGCCCGGCGCGAGGAACTTGAGCAGCGACTCCCGGGCGGCCTCCGGATCGGCCGTCCCCTGCAGTTGCTTCTCCACCCACGGGGTGTCCGCCGTTCCGGGCGCGACGCAGTTGACGCGGATTCCCTCGCGGGCGTGGTCCGCGGCCATGGCCAGCGTCAGCGAGTACACGGCGCCCTTGCTGGCCGAGTACAGCGTGCGCGTCTGGTGTCCGGCCCAGGCCACGATCGAGCACGTGTTGACGATCGCCGCGGCGGGCGAGCGGCGCAGGTGCGGCAGGGCGTACCGGGCGACCCTGACCATGCCGACGACGTTGACGTTCAGGACGTTCAGCCACTCCTCGGAGCTGTTCGTGGCGACATCGCCGACCGCCGGAATGCCGGCGTTGTTCACCACGACGTCGAGGCGACCGAACCGCTCGACGACGGCCTCCACCGCTGCCTCGACCTGGGCGTCGTCGCCGACGTCGGCCTGGACGCCGAAGACGTCGCTCGGCAGGCCCTCCGTCTTGAGGTCGAGGACGGCGACCTTCGCGCCCCTGCTCGTCAGCAGTTTCGCTGTGGCCAGACCTATTCCCTGGGCGCCACCCGTGACGATCGCCACGAGCCCTTCGAAGTCACTCACTTTTTCTCTCCTATCGTATGTCGGGAGGACGGTACAACAGCACCGATTTCCCTGCGTCTGCGGCAAGTTCAGCGGAGGGAAACATCGCGCTGACCCCTTCCCGGCGCAGCTCATCGCCTCGGTTACCCCGGTGCCGTACGGGCCTGTGCCACTCTCGATGTTGGTTCGGATTTTCTTGCTGTAGTCCTGGGAGCTGAGGGATTTTTCATGCCGCTTGATCCGCTCTACGCGGGAATCAGGGACTATCGTGTCGCCACCGGATTCACGCCGCTTTACACCATGTCGGTGGAACAGGCCCGGATAGCGGATCGGGAGACCGAAGCCGAGATCTGGGATTGGGTGAAAGAACCCGAAGAGGTATTCGACTTCGACATCGACGGTCCGGCGGGTGCGCTGACCTTGCGGGTTTATCGCCCGCAGACCGAGCACGACGGCCCGCTCCCCGTAGTGGTGTACTTCTTCGGCGGCGGCTGGGTCGTCGGCTCCCTGGACACGTGCGAGGCGATCTGCCGCGCGGTGGCCAGCCTGACCCCGTGCATCGTCGTGTCCGTCGGCTACCGGCTCGCGCCCGAGAACCCGTTCCCGGCCGCCATCGACGACTGCTACGCCGCCGTGCGGTGGGTGGGGGAGCACGCGTCCGAACTCGGTGCCGATCCTGCCCGCATCGGCGTCGCCGGAGACAGCTCCGGCGGCAACCTCGCCGCGGTCATGGCCCTGATGGCCCGGGACAAGGGCGGGCCGAAGCTCTCCGCCCAGGTGCTCGTCTACCCGCCGACGCGCAACGACGCCACGACGCAGTCCATGAAGGACCACGTCGATCCGATGTTCTTCAACGCGAAGTCGTCGGCCTGGTTCTGGGACCACTACCTCGCCGATCCCGCCGACGGCGAATCGCCCTATGCCTCACCGGCCAAGGCGGACGACCACTGCGGACTTCCGCCGGCCCTGCTGCTGACCGCCGAGTACTGCCCGCTGTTCGACGAGGGTGAGGAGTACGCGAAGCTGCTCGCCGACGCGGACGTGCCGGTGGAGTTCCATCCGCACGAGGACCTTCCGCACGGCTTCCTGCAGCTTTCGGCCGTGCTCGAGACGTCCAGGGACGCGATGCGCCTGATGGCCGACTTCCTGCGCAGGCAGCTGGGTTGACATGACGACGACTGACATCCGGCGCGTGGTGCTGCGCGCGCCCAGGTACGTGCTCGGCGAGATCGCGACCGACCACTCCGAGATCGACGGCTTCGCCGCCTTCGTGGAGAGCCGGCGGATGGTGCCCGATGCCGACATGTGGGGCTGGGGCACCGTACGCCGTACGGAACTCGACACGGCCGCGCTCGCCGTCCGGGCCGGTCTGCAGAGCATGGAAGCGGCGGGCGTCGAGCCGGACGGGATCGACGCGCTCGTGCTGTGCTCCACCACGTTCCCCAGCGATGTGGGAGAGCACGGCGACCTGATCGCGTCGGTCCTGCACGGTCTCGGACTCGACGACGTTCCCGTCACCGGGATCACCCTGAACCGGTGCGCGACCCTGCTCACCGGTCTGCAGACGGCCGCCACGATGGTCGCCGCGGGCCGGCACCGGACGGTGCTGGTGATCACCACCGACGCGGTGCCCGACGAGTCCGCGCGGCTGGCCGACTTCGCACTGTTCAGCGACGGCGCAGCCGCCTGCCTGGTCTCGCGGTGGGTGGACGGCGTTCCCGAGTCCTACGAGTGGGTCGCGGACTCACACGCCCAGGATGCGGCCTCCATGCTGCGCGGCACCGAGATCAGCGCCGACCTGGCCAAGACGGCCAACCAGCGGCTGTGCGCCGAGGCCGGCATCCGCGTCGAGGAGATCGACGGCCTGCTGCACAACAACATCTTTCTGCCGATCGTGCTGATGAAGGAGGTCCAGGCCGGGTTCCGCCCGTGCCAGCTGGACACCTCGAACATCACCAGGGTCGGCCACTGCTTCGCCGCAGACCCGCTGATCAACCTCGTCGACCGGCAGTCGGCCGGCGGCGTCCACCCGGGCGGGCTGTACCTGCTGGCGTCGAGCGTGTCAGGGCTGCGGATGTGCGTCCTGCTGAGGGCCGTATGAGCGGCCCTCGCCTCCAGTCACCCAACGAAGGAGTCACCCAAGTGCACAAGAGTGCCGGCGCCGAGCCCACCACCTTGTCGTGGCTGCAGACCACCGTCCGGGAAGTGCTGCAGCTGGCCGAGGACGAGGAGGTCTCCGCGCGGACCCTGCACGAGCTCGCCGCGACCTCGCTGCAGACGGTCGGCGTGCAGTACCGCATCCTCCGGGAGAGCTCGGTCCAGTTGGAGATGAGCGAGTTGATCGGCGACGCCAGCATCGCGGAGCTCGCCGCGCTGATCGACGGGCGCCGGCAGAGCGCCGCGTAACGCAAGGCTCCGTGAACGAGTGGCGGGTGACGCGTCATCCACACGAAGGCGACATGACCGAGCCCCCACCGAGGCCCAGGAACGGAATATGACCAGAAAAATGTCCGTGGCGATCATCGGCGCCGGCCCACGGGGTACCTCGCTTCTCGAGCGTCTCATCGCCAACGCCGCCGCGTGTGCGCCGGACCGGATGATCGCCGTCCACGTCATCGATCCCTACCCGCCGGGCGGCGGTCGCGTCTGGCGTTCCCAGCAGTCACCGCTGCTGTGGATGAACACCACGGCCGGCAGCTGCACCATGTTCACCGACGAGACCGTCGCATGCGAAGGCCCGGTCGTTCCCGGTCCCACGCTCAGCGAATGGGCCCGGGAGCTGGCCGCGGGCAGCCTCTCGTCGCCCTCGGGATTCCGGCACGCCCCCTCCGTGTCGGCCGAGGCGAGCCGCATGCACGACGGCTGGTTCACCACGCGTCAGACGCAGAGCGAATATCTGTCGTGGGTGTTCCGGAAGTTGGCGACCAGCTGCGGGCCCCAGGTGCAGGTCCATTCCCACGTCGGCCGGGCCGTCGACGTACAGGACCTTCCTCTCGGAAGGCAGCGCGTCGTCATGGCGGACGGCCTTCCCCCGGTCGACGTCGACGTCGTCCTGTTCGCGCAGGGCAACGTGGATGTCGAGCTGAACGCGGAAGAGGTGCGGCTGACGGAATACGCGGCCGCCCACGACCTGTGCTACCTGCCGTCGGGGCCGACCGCCGACCATTCCTTCGACCGGATCGCCCCCGGCGAACCGGTGATCGTCCGCGGGCTCGGTCTGTGCTTCATCGACACCGCCGTGCTGCTCACCTCCGGACGCGGCGGCACGTTCCGGCGTGACGAGTCCGGTGAGCTGCACTACCAGCCGTCCGGCAACGAACCCGTCCTCTTCGTGGGCTCGCGGCGCGGCGTGCCGTACTGGTCGAAGACGCACTACAAGCTGGCCGGACCGCCTCCGGAACCGTTCGGCCACCTCGACCCCGCGGTCGTGGACGCCCTCGGCGACCGCCCTCTCGACTTCGCCCTGGACATCTGGCCGCTGATGGCCCGCGAGGTCACCCACGCGGGCTACCGCGAGCTTGCCGCGTCGCACCCGGAGCTCCTCGACATCGACGCCCGTGAGTTCCTCGACCGCCTCGACACCCTCGACTGGGACGGACCGGAACTCAAGGAACTGGTCGAACAGGCGGTGCGGTTCGAGGGGGACCGGATCGACCTGGAGGAGACCGCCCATCCGCTGGCCGGTCGCCGCTTCCCCGACCTGGACGCCCTCCAGGACTGGATGGCCGACCACATCGACACCGGAGTCCGACGCGGGCGCGATCCCCGGTACAGCGCGCACCTGGGGATGGTGCACGGCCTGGTCTCCGCCTTCTCCCGACTGGTGGAACTCATCAGCGAGGAGAGGATCTCCCCCGACTCGTGGAAGCGCGGTCTTCCCGAGTTCCTCGACCTCTGCCGTTTCCTCACCAGCGGTCCGCCCGGACCGCGCCTCGAGGAACTACTCGCCCTGACCCGTGCCGGTGTCGTCCGGTTCCTCGGCTCGGAGATGACGGTGACCACGCACGAGGGGCTCTTCCACGCGCGGTCGTGCAACGTCGACGAATCGGTCGCCGCCCGATCCCTCATCGAGGCCCGGCTCCCGGAGCGCACCGTGCTCCGCGTGAACGACCCGGTGCTGTCCAAGCTCGTCCAGCGCGAGGAGATCCGGGAGGAGACCCGGACGACCCCCGAGGGCGGCGTACGGTATCCCACCGGCGTCATCGACAGCGTGGGTCTCGTCGACACCGATTCCTTCAATCGCCTCAAGCGTCCCGACGGGACCCCCCACGAGAGTCGCTTCGGGGTGGGCGCCCTGTTCTCGGGAAGCGTGGCATCCGGCCGTTTCCCGTCCCCGCGGAGCAATGACGAATTCTTCCGGCAGAACGACACGATCGCTCGTGCCGTGCTCCAGGAATTGTGCCGACGCTAAGGACCCGCGTAGCCGATGTGCGCAGGTGCTTCGGGGCGAGGTAAGCGTCACGTGTCCTCGCGGATGAACTTGCCGTGGATACGCGGGGCGACGGTACGGAAGTACCGTCGCGGTACCTCGGTGAAGAGCGCCGTCCCAAGGAAAGCCCGGGCCGCTCGAAAACGATCGCCTTGATGAAGGAGTCACACGTGGTGCAGTCCGAGTTCCATGTTTCCGGCGACGAATCCGAAATCATGTCGGCCTCGCCCTTCTCCCTCGTGGAGGACACCTCCTCCTACGCCGCCGCCGTCGACGAGTTCCTTTCGGACACGGCCCGCGCGAAGGTCCCGGTCTGGACCGACGGGCGATCCGATCTCGCGGCCTCCGTCGCATGCGCCGCCGGCCTGTACGGGGAGGCGCGCCGGCCGGCCGCCTGCTCGTACGGCATCGTCGTGCGGCCGGACGCCGTGCCCGCCGGTCTCGTCGCGCTCCTCGAACCCCTCGCCCACAAGTGGCTCGACGACGAAGGGGTCGGAGCAGGCCTGCTCGACGCGCTCTTCCCGCGGGAGCCGCGGACGGAGTACCGGCAGGGCGAGGCGGCCGGGGACGCCGGGGAAGACGCCGGTGAGACCGAGGTGCACACCCTGCTGGTCGCCGGTCTCTACGAGCACCTCACGGTGGACACCGTCTGGCCCCTGATGCGCGCCGCCGAACTCCGGCCCGATGTGCGCCTGAGGCTCCTCACCGGCCGGGACGCGGCTTCCCTGGCCTGGTTCACCGCCAAGCAGTACGCCCACACGGCCCCGGACGTACGGGACATCGGCATGTTCACCGCCGTCGACCGTGGACTCACGCGCAGCGGCATCCACCTGCTCGACGAGGAGGGCATGAAGACCGCGGACGTCAGGTCCGAGATCCTCGGGACCCGCTGGAGCCGCCTCCTTCTGCAGGGGCACGGCAAGGACGACTCGCTCAATCTCGCCGACTACACCATCTGCGGTCTGAACTCGGTCGTTCCCCGCAAGGAGAACGTCATCGGTCCGATCTGTGCCTACTCCGACGAGCCCACCTGCTACAAGCCCGTGGACAAGCTGATCCAGCTGCGCGACGTCCGCGCCGCCGAGGTCGTCCTGAGCTCGTGCAACAGCGGCCCCTTCGCCGACGCGGCCATCTACGACCCCAAGTACCAGCTGATGCTCAACGCGATCGACGGCACCGCCAAGGACGTGGTGGCCGCGATCACGGGACACGAGGCCGGGCATGCGGAGAACCTCTCCTGGTTGGAGTCCGTACGCGAACGCGGTTCCTCCGCCGCGGCCTTCAACTCCAGCATCCGCACCGTGGGCCCCTCTCCCGCCTACGTCCACTTCGGCATGGGCGCCGCCGAGGAGGGCATCACGCCGGAGCCGCCGTCCGTCATGCCGGCACAGCTGCTGCTGACCGCCTCCGCCCGTCTCACCGCCTATCTGGCGGGCGGACTCCTGTCCTTCCGCAACCCCCTGCGATCCGGCCTCGAAAGCCTGGCCGCCCGGGTCGATCACCAGATCACCAGGCAGTCCCAGGTCGTTCGCGACCCGGCCGAGACGACCCGCAGCCTCCTCTTCGACCTGGAGCAGCTGGACCTCGCCATCGCGGAGCAGTTCGTGAACGATCCGGAGAACGAATTCGGCGGTTCCTTCGGCTACTTCGCGGAGCGCAGCACGGTCGATCCCTCTTCGGCCGCGACGGTGCGCTGTCCGTGCGGGCGACCCGCCGAGCGCTTCGTCCGGCGTGCCCTGGTGCCCACCGCACTCGACACCGAGGGCGTCATCTGCACGCGCTGCAGCGACGTCGCCCTGGGTCTGCCCGGCGGACCGTCGCTGCTGATCGAGGCCGAGGAGGATCTCCTCCAAGGGGACGTCCGGCCGGTGCGGGTGACGGTGCGCGACGCACGGCCCGGCACGATCCAGCTCGGCCTCTTCGTCGCCAAGTACGGGCGTGAGTACTGCACGGTCACACCGGAGCTCCAGAAGGTCCACATCGGGCCGGACGGAGTCGGGGAAACCGAGTTCACCCTGACCCTGAGCCCTTACACGGCACCCATGGCCTATTACATGACGGCGTACGCCGTCCAGGACCTCGCCGTCACGATCGCTCGCCGCCCTTACGGCGCCTTCCCCACCCCCGACAGCAGTGAGTAACCCCGAGCCGGCCATCCTTCCCGAAGTGCGAGACACCATGGCGAATCACCCTCCCTCCGACACGACGGCCCCCAGCGACGCCGACGCCTCCCCGGAGCTCCCCGCCGAGGAGAACCGGATCCTCGCGGCCCTGCGGAGCAAAAGCATGCGCGCTCCGCTGTTCTGGAGCGTCGTCGGGCGATTCCCGTTCTATCTGGTCGGCCTCGCCCTGGTGGTCTTCACCACCTCGAAGGACACCGGTTACCTCTCGGCCGGCCTGTTCCTGGGTGCGTACAGCCTCGGCACCGCGCTGTTCGCGCCGCTCGTCGCCCGCCGTGTCGACAGGTACGGGCAGACGATCGTGCTCCTCGCCACCGGTCTCGTGTACCCGGTGTCGCTGATCGGCTTCGTCACCTTCGAATCCGGTTCCATGGCCGCGCAGTTGGTCTGCGTGGCCGTCGCGGGCGCCACGGTGCCGCCGATCAGCGGCTGCATCCGCACCCTGTGGCGTGGTACGGGGGAGCTGGAGCCGGCGGGCATCTCCCTGGAGTCCGTGCTGTTCAACTTCTTCCTGATCGGCGGGCCCCTCCTGCTCAGCGTCATGCTGCTCCTGGCCAGCCCGGGCGCGGCGATCGTCGTCGGCGGCGTGCTCGCCGCCGTCGGCTCCCTCGGGTTCGCGTCGACCCGGGCCTCGCGCGCCCAGCCCGCCACCCTGGGTGGGGCGCGTGACCCCCTCGGTGCTCTCCGCTCGGAGGGGCTGATCCTGGTGCTGGCCCTGGTGACCTGCACCGCCGTCAGGACGGGGATCTACAACGTCGCGCTGCCCGCGTTCGCCGACGATCACGGCTCGGCCAGCGGCGTCGGCGTGTTCTACGCGGCGTGGGGCGTCGGCGGCGTCCTCGGCGGACTCTGGTACGGAAGCCGCAGTCGGCGCTGGTCCGTCCAGGTCTCGCTCCGGGTGGGCATAGTGGTCGTCAGCGCGGGCGCCCTGCTGCCCGTACTCGTCTGGGACAACTGGTCGATGGGCCTGGCCCTGGTCGTCCTCGGCTCCTTCGAGGCGCCCATGACCGTGATCCTGTACGAGATCATCTCGCGGACCGCGCGCGCGACCCACGTCACCGAGGCGTTCACCTGGTCGTCCACGATCAGTCTCGGCGGCTCCGCGCTCGGCGCACAGATCGGCGGCCTGCTCCTCACGTCCCCCGGCACCCAGATGGCGTTCCTCTGCGCGTTCACCGTCCTGCTCGTCGCCGTCACGATCGCCTTCACCACACGCCACCGGCTCGCGAAGGCCCTCTGACCTCGACCTCGGCCCTCATCCTCGACCCTCATCCTCGACCCTCGGCCTCGACCTCTCAGTCGGACCCCAGGCCAGATCTCATCTGACCCGGGGTCTTCCGGTGATGCGGCGCGCATTCCCGAGTCCTCGCCCCTGTCGGCCCCCCTCGGCGCGTGCCTGCTGCGCCTGGCCCCCGGCAACGACCGCCTGCTCGTCTCCGGACGCATGCACGACGGGGCCCGCGCGGCAAAAGCCCTGGCCCTCGGCGCCCGGGACGCGGTTCTCCGACTCCTTCGTTGTGGACGACGAGGGCGCCTTCCTCCGCCGCGACACGTTCTTTTTCGCCGCTCACTGAAAGACACCGACATGACCACGATCGACCATGAGCCGCCCGTCGCCGTCCCGCCCGCCGGTGGCGTCACCGACCCCGGTCACGGCGACACCTACACCGCCCACATGTACAGCGTGCTGTGGAGCGAGGAACTCGGTTGGCACCAGGCCGAACTGATGCCGCTGCAGAACATCTCCCTGCACCCCGGCACCGTCGGCCTGCACTACGGGCAGAACATCTTCGAGGGCATCAAGGCCCACCGCCAGGCCGACGGATCGGTGGCGGTCTTCCGCCCCGAGGACAACGCCCGCCGGTTCCGCACCTCCGCCCGCCGCCTGGCCATGCCGGAAATGCCGGAGGAACTCTTCCTTGAGGCCGTCGACCAGTTGGTCACCGCCGACCAGGCCTGGCTCTCCGACAACCCCGCCCACAGCATCTACCTGCGTCCGCTGCTCTTCGCCACCGACGACAACCTGATGCTGCGTCCCTCTCCGTCCTTCCGCTTCCTGCTGATGGCGTTCGTCGCCGGTGGCTTCTTCGGGGACGAGGTGGAGGGCGTCTCGGTGCTGATCAACCGCGAGTACAGCCGCGCCATGCCCGGCGGCACGGGCAATGTGAAGGTCGCCGGCAACTACGCGCCGACCTTCGTGGCCCAGCGCATGGCCCGGGAGAAGGGCTGCGCGCAGGTCGTCTGGCTGGACGCCGTCGAGCGCCGCTGGGTGGAGGAGATGGGCGGCATGAACCTCTGCTTCGTGCGCGGCACCGGCCCGGACGCCGAACTGGTCACCCCCCGCCTCACCGGCACCCTGCTTCCTGGGGTCACCCGGGACACGCTCCTGACCCTCGCCGACCGGCTCGGCCACAAGGTCGGCGAGGAACTGATCTCGGTGGACCAGTGGCGCGACGAGTGCGAGCGGGGCGTCATCACCGAGGTGTTCGCGTGCGGCACCGCCGCCGTGGTCACCCCGGTGACCAGGGTCGTGGATGGCGACATCGGCTGGACCGTCGGGAACGGAGAGCCCGGCGAGGTCACCATGGCCGTCCGCCGCGCCCTCTTCGACGTGCAGCACGGTCACGCGCCCGACCCGGCGGGCTGGCTGCGCCCGATCCCCGCCAAGGCCTGATGGACCGATTCCGCCCCGCGGGACGTCCCGGGACCCCGTGCCCCCGGTCCGGTGCCCCGGGACCCACGAGCGGGGACGACTGCGTCACGGCGGTCCGGCCCCGTCCGCGCCGCGCGGGCGTGGGCGCCGTCCGGGCCTTGACGGAGTGGCGGGCCGGCAGGCCTGAGAGGGCGGACGTGAAGCCCTGTCATCGTCCGGTGCCCGTTCCAGCACCGCATGCCACAACGTACCGGCCCAGCTCCCTTCGCGCCTCGCTCGCCGGACCGCCTCCGCTCGTCGGGTCCCGGCTCGGGGACGGACGGAGCCGCGCGGTCGGCCGGGTCGATAGGGTCGCGCGTATGTGGGTGGGACTGGATGCGGTCGACTGGAACGGGCTGGAGCACAACTACGGTTCTGCCGAGGACGTGCCGAAGCTGCTCCGCCGGTGCGCCGGTCCGGATCCGGAGGATGCCGGCGAAGCCGCGTCCGAGTTGCTCAACCTGCTGTTCCATCAGGGCGGTTGGATCTGTTCCGCCGCGTCGGCCGCACTGCCCTTCGTGCTGCGCCTGGCTGCGGCACCACGGGTGCCGAGCCGCTGCGCGATGCTGGAACTGACAACGATGCTGGCGGCGGAAGCCGGGCGGGTCGAAGACAGGTTCCTCGATCCAGGCTGGGCGTCCGCGTGGGAGCGAGCCCTGCCCGAGTTGCTGCGGCTGCTGGACGATCCCGAGCCGGGGATCCGACGAGCAGCGACCGACGCGCTCGGGGCCTGTGACAGTCCTGGGGAGCTGGTTCTTCCCGGGTTGCTTCGGGCCTGGGAGGCAGAGGCCGATCCGGCGACTCGCCTCGATCTGGTCATCGCCCTGGGGCACGCCGCGCCGCGTGCGCCGGCCGGCGCACGCGGCGCCGAGGCGTTCGACCTGCTCCATGCGCTGCTCGACGCTCCTCAGCCGCAGATGCGGCTCGCGGCGGTGCACGCGCTGGCCCCGATCGATCCCGGCCTACCCGCCCGGCGGCTCGACGACGTGCTCGCAGCGGTCCGGGACCCGAGCGTCGAACTGTGGCGCCACACCAGCTCGGTGCAGACCGGAGTGCTGGGTGTCCACCACTGGACCTCGGGACTGTTCACCGGGCCGGCCCCGGACTTCACGCTCGGACTGTTGGGGGACCATCACGACGACGAACAGCGGGTCGCCTCCCTGGCCCGGGCGGGTGGACTGCTGTCCCAGTGGCGCTCACCGGCAGCTCCCTTGCTGCCACGTCTCGTGGGGCGGCTGGACGATCCCGTCGCCGAGGTCCGTTTCCGGGCCGTCGAGTTGCTGGCCTGCCTCGGCCCGGCGACCGCCGCCCATGCGGACGACGTCGCCTCCCTGCTGACCGACGGCGCGAGCCGCACCACACGGCGACAGGAGAGCGTGGGCGAGGCCGCCCTGTGGGCACTGGCCCGGATGAACGATCCGCGCTGCCTACCGGGCCTGATCGAGCTCATCGCCGGCGCACGATCCGGCTTCGCGTCGAACTTCGCCCACTACCCCGCGACCGATCTACATCACGTCGGCCTCCCCGCGCTCACTGAGACCCTGAGCCACCTCACGGACCACGCCGAGCTGCTCCTTCCGGCGATCTGCGACCGGATCGACACCGCCACGGACGACCGCCTGCTCCACCGGCTCTGCGAGACGCTCGCCGGGTGGGGACCCGTGGCCGGGGCGGCCGTTCCACGACTGCTCGGCCTGCTGGAGGACGACCGGACCTGGACTGCGGCGGCAACGGCCCTGGCCGGAATCGGAAGGACCGGGGCCCAAGCAGGGAGCCTGCTGCTGTCCCGAGCACAGGCCGACGGACCGCACAGGAAACTCGCGGCCTGGGCGTACTGGGAGGTCTGCGGGGAACCCGAACCGGCCCTGGAGCTCCTCGGGCACGGCCTTTCCGAACAGCGCTTCCGGCATCCGGACCTGCGCAGGCTCGCCGGTCTCGGAGTCCGTGCCGCACCCCATGCGGACCGGCTCAGGACGATGACCGCCGACCTCGACCCCTGGACCCGCGTCGAGGCCGCGCACACCCTGTGGGCCGCCACCGGGGACACCGAGACCACCGTGCCCGTCCTGACCGCGGTCGTGCGCGACCTGGCCGGGGGGACGTACCTGCCGGTCATGCTCCCCGCAGTGCGACACCTGACCCGGATCGGGCCGGCGGCCCGCCCTGCCGCGGACCTCCTGCACGGCGTACCCGCCCAAGACCAGCGGCTGCGGTCCAACGGCGGCTGGCGGGGCTTCACCCAGGACGAGGACATCCGCTCTGCCGTGCAGGAGCTGCTCCACGCGTCTTCTCCCTGAGGCGAGCGCCGCCCACCCGGGTGGGAGTCGGTCGTCCCTACCGCGCTCGTGCCCCGACCGTGCCCTTCAGAGCGGTACGCAGCGGTCAATCCAGGTGCTCAGGCGCCGTGGACGCAATCCTCAATGCTGCAGGTAGTCGCAGGTCGGAACGCTTTTCGGGGCTTGGCGCGCATAGCTTCCCAAGCCGGTGGCGCGGGTTCGGTTCCCGTCATCCCCTCTGGGGAGCAGGCCCGGGTCAGGGACCTGGGCCCGCTCCTTCGTCTCGCCCCCCCTCAGGCGCCCCGCACCACCTCTGCACCACCTGGCCCCTTTTCCTGCTCCTCCCGCACCTTCTCCCGTGCCGCCCCGCCCCCGGGAGCCTGACGACGAGGAGGCCGCTGCGGACAACGTCCGCCTCCCGGGGCCGGGCACATCGCTGGCCCGGACGGTGCAGGGCCAGCGCGACAAGCAGCCTCACTTCCTCCGGGCCACCGACGCCGAAGCCTCCTACCACCACGCGGGCGGCCTGCGCGACAACGGAACCGGCAGCCGCAGGGGACAAGGCGTGTCCGACCGGGACGGCGAGCTGCTCCAGGAGGCGTTCGGGCCAAGACGATCTCCGACCTGGCCGACCTGAAGTGCGTACGCCGGGCCCAGGCGCTCGCCGAACCCGGCGCACCGCTGGCAGCAAGCCGCCCAGCGCGCCGAGGACCACCGCCCGGCTCGGGGTCCGCCGCTTGACCTGCCCCGGCTCAGAGCCAGCCGCGCTGGGCCGCCTTCAGGCCCGCCTCGAAGCGACTCGACGCGTCGAGGCGTTCCATCAGGGCCGCCATCTGGCGTCGTACGGTGCGCAGCGAAATGCCGAGGCGCTTGCCCGCCGCCTCGTCCGTGAGGCCGCCGGCCAGGAGGCCGAGCAGCTCCTTCTCGCCGGGGCTCAGCCCGGTCTGCGCGTCCTGCAGCTGGTCGGCGCCGAGCGGAACGGCGGAGGCCCAGGTCTGCTCGAAGAGGGCGGTCAGGGACGCGACGATACCCGGCTCACCGGTGCACAGGGCCCCCAGCCGGGTGTTCTCCGGGTCGATCGGGACGACGGCGACCTCGCGATCGAAGACCAGCATGCGGGGCGGGAGCACCGGGCAGGTGCGCACGAGCCCTCCTTCCCCGGTCATCCAGCGGGCGTACGCGAGGGTCGCCGGGTCATTGCGGACGCTGTCCTGGTACAGGGTCAGCAGGGCGACGCCGCGGTGCATCGCGGCCTCGTCCAGTGGGCGGGAGGCATCGAGGCTGGCCTGGGACTGGGCCCCGCCCGGCATCACCGACAGGCACTCACGGGTGACCTCCCGAGCGAGCATCTCCAGCTTGCCCTGGATGGCGTCAAGACCGACCAGCCGCTCGGTGGTGCCGCCCTCGGCCTCGGTGTCCGGACGCAGGTCGGCGTACTCGGCCACGGCGCGCGCGGCGGCGGCCTTGCTCGCCGCCAGCTCCTGCTGCCGACGCAGCAGGTCCTCCTCCTGGCGACGCAGGAGCAGATCCAACCCGACCTCGGGGCTGACCGGCCGCAGGGCGCCGGGGCGGTCGCGGGAGACGCGCAGCAGCTCCAGATCGGCCAGCTCGTCCAGGGCGGCCCGGACCTCGGACTCCGGGAGGGACAGCTGTCGGCAGAGGTCGGCCACCCCGCCCAGCGGATCGGCCAGGAGGGACCGGTAGACGGCCTCCGACGTGGTGTCCAAGCCCAGCACTGCCAGCATGTCCCAGCCCCCCGACTGTTCAGGAAGTGCGCCGCACAGTGCGCCATTCCGACCTATTTCATGATCATCGCAACTTGTCCGCACCTCCGCAACAAACGCCTGACGGAACCCAGTCCTCCGGCCGGAGGTGGCACCAAGAGGCCAGGCCATTTGGTGCCACACCGAACCCCTTCCGCCGGGCTCCCGGGCCCAGCAGGATGGTGATCACCGGAACGGCGGGGGACGCGAAATCCCAGGCCAGGCCGGTAATCGGGGCCCGTCACCGGGCTTCGGAACGCACTTCTCAACGCACGACTCCACCACCACTTCACGACCCCGGGGGGCACAGCCATGTCGATCACCGCCACGCACCGCACCACCACCCGCCGCCTGGCCACCGCCGTCGCCTCCGCCCTCCTGGGCGGCGCGCTGGCCGCCGGTGCCGGCATCGGCTGGGACTCCGCCGGCGCCGAGGCCGTGACGCAGGCAGCGGCCCTGACGAAGGGGTCGGTCGTGGCCAACGGCATCGGCTGGGACTGAGGGGCGTGCTCCTCGTCCACCTGCCCCTCACCAGTGAGAGCCTGACGCCCGGCACCGATGCGGAGGCCAGCCTCCTGCACGACATCCTCTGGGCCCACGCCAGGCCGCCGCACGCACTCGAGCACGTGCGCATCCGCCCCATCGCACACGGCATGAACGTCGCCATGTTCCTGCGGGCCAACAACGACGCCACCGCCCGGGCGAAGGCCCGCAGCCTGCTGGCGCACGCTCTGGCCGCCGGCACCGTCCGCGGGTACTCACTCGCCCCCGAGTACCCGGCCTGACCGACGCCGACCGCTGTTCCTGCAGGGCAGCCGTCCGCGACCGGGCCACTCGTCGCCCACCTTCTTCTTCCCGCCCTACGAGGGCGGTTCTCACAGCACCCTCCGACACCCATGCGTCGGCCCCGGCCAACGGGGACCGCCCTCACTCATGGAGACACCCATGTCCAAGCGCCGTTTCTCCCGTACCCTCTCCGCCGGCCTGACCACGCTCGCCTCCGTCCCGCTGCTGGTCGTCGCGCTGCCTGCCGTGACCGCGAACGCCGACGCCCCGGGCGTGGCGACGATCGCCCGTGCCCAGGTCGGGAACACCTGCGGCGACTACAACTGCCAGTACCCGACCGCCTGGTGCGCCGAGTTCACCCGCTGGGTCTGGAACCGGGCCGGCGCCGACACCTCCGGCATCTCCGCGGCGGCGGTCAGCCTCTACGACTACGGCAAGCGCAAGGGAACCCTCCACAGCACCCCGCAGGTCGGCGACGCGGTGGTCTACGACAAGGACGGCAGCCTCAACGACGGCAACGCCGACCACGTCAACATCGTGGTGGCGGTGGACGGCGACAACATCCAGACCGTGGGCGGCAACGAGAGCGGCGCGGTGCGCTTCCGCAACTGGTTCAACTGGCGCACCAACCCGAGCCCGCTGAACGCCGGCCGTGCACTCGCCTTCATCGGCCCCTCGGGCCTGGCCGACGTTCCCGCCCCGGCTCCGGTCAGTCAGGCCGGCGACGTCTACCACGCCACCCGCCTGGCGGACGGGAACTGGGAGGGCTTCGCAGCACTGAACGGCTTCGACGGCGCGGCGTTCTTCAACGCCTCGCAGGCCTCGATCACCGCGACCCCCGACGGCTCCACGCAGACCCTCGCCACTGGCAAGGACGGCAACCTCTACCACACGGCCCGCTACGCAGACCGTACGTGGACGGGCTGGGCCCCGCTCGACGGCTACGCCGGCGCCGGCAACTTCGGCGCCAAGGCCCAGGCCATCGCCGGCATGCCCAACGGCGACGCCCAGGTCATGGCCGTCGGCAACGACGGCAGGATCTACCACAACGCCCGCTTCAAGAGCGGCTCCTGGCAGGGCTGGACCCCGGTCGGCGACTGGGGCGCCCAGAAGATCGCCGCCGCCGGCATGCCGGACGGCAGCCTCCAGGTGCTGATCGTCGGCTACGACGGCAACGTCTACCACAACATCCGCACGGTCGAGGGCACCTGGCAGGGCTGGAACGCCGTGGACGGGTTCGGCGGGGCCACCGGCTTCCAGGGCAAGGACGTGGCCGTGGCCGGCCTGCCCAACGGCGACGCCCAGTTCCTCGCCATCGGCAACGACGGCAACGTCTACCACAACATCCGCTTCACGACCGGCCACTGGCAGGGCTGGGCCAAGGCCGAGGGCTACGGCGGCGCCCCGAGCTTCCAGGCCACGAGCATCGCCATCACCGGCCTGCCGGGCGGAGACACCCAGATGCTCGCGGTGGGCAACGACGGCAAGGCCTACCACGCGGCCCGCTACGCGAACGGCTCCTGGCAGGGCTGGTGGGCCACGGGCATGGCCGCCCGCACGGCCGCCATCACCGGCCTGGGCGACGGCAGCACCCAGATGATCGTCACCCGCGGCTGAGCCGCCCGCCCCGAGCTCGATCCGGACGACCACCGGATCGAGCTCCGGCGCCCCGCACCGCGCAGCACTCCGGTGCCCACCGCACCACCGTGCGCCCCGCGTGACCGCCCAGCCCCCGCAGCCCTCCGCCGGGTGGCCCACCCCACCGGTGGGCCACCCGGCACACCTCCCCAGACTGAGAGACCAGCGATGTCCGACCGCGCCCGCCGCCTGCCCACGTCCGCTCGCCCCGCCCGCCGCCTGCGCGCCGGCACCGCCCTCGCCGCCGCCGCCCTCGGCCTGTCGGTCATGGGCGCCGGGCCCGCCGAAGCCGCCTCCGTGGCCACCTGGGACAAGGTGGCGTACTGCGAGAGCACCAACAACTGGAGCATCAACACCGGCAACGGCTACTACGGCGGCCTCCAGATCCTGAAGTCCACCTGGGACGCCTTCGGCGGCCGAACCTACGCGTCCTATCCGCACCAGGCCACCAAGCAGCAGCAGATCCTGATCGCGGAGAAGATCTTGGCGGGCCAGGGCGCCGGCGCCTGGGGCAGCTGCGGCGCATCCGCCGGCCTGGCTTACGACCACGCCGACCCGTACCCGACGAGCACCACGCCCACCGCCCCGGTCAGCAAGGCCGGCGACTTCTACCACGCGATCCGACAGGCCAACGGCTCGTGGACGAGCTTCAAGCCGCTGGACGGCTACGGCGGTGCCGCGTTCTTCAACGGCTCCCAGGAGGCCATCTCCGCGACCCCCGACGGCTCCGTCCAGGTCCTGGGCACCGGAACCGACGGGAACCTCTACCACACGGCCCGCTACAGCGACGGATCATGGTCCGGCTGGGCCCCGCTCGACGGCTTCGGCGGCGCCGCCCGCTTCTCCGCCCGCGCCGAGGCGATCGCGGGCATGGACAACGGCGACGCCCAGGTCATGGCCATCGGCAACGACGGCAGGATCTACCACAATGCCCGCTTCAAGAACGGCTCCTGGCAGGGCTGGACCCCGGTCGGCGACTGGCAGGCCCAGCGGATCGCCGCCGCCGCACTGCCGAACGGCGACCTCCAGGTCCTGATCGTCGGCAACGACGGCAACCTGTACCACAACCTCCGTACCGTGGAAGGAGTGTGGCAGGGCTGGAACGCCGTGCAGGGCGGCGGTGCAGCGACCACCTTCCAGGCCGGTGCCATCGCCATCGCTGGACTGGGGAATGGTGACAGCCAGCTCCTGGCGGTCGGCAACGACGGCCTGACCTACCACAACATCCGGCGCGCGGACGGCAGCTGGCAGGGCTGGGGTGCCGTCGAGGGCGTCGTCACCTCCCCGAAGAGCCTGGCCATCACGGGCATGCCCAACGGCGACAGCCAGATCCTGGCCACGACCCAGGACAACAGCACCTACCACAACATCCGCTTCGCGAGCGGCCACTGGCAGGGCTGGGGCAACACCGGCTTCGGCTCCCAGAAGGTGGGCCTGGCCGGCATGGGCGACGGCTCTGCCCAGATGCTCGTCACCCGCAACTGACGTCCGGCCCCGGCCGCGTTCTACGGGCTGGGCCGGACGCGGAGCACGACGGACCACGGCCGGTTGGGGCCGGACCGCTCCGGTGCCTTCGACCAGGGGGGCGGCCACAGCGGTGGCCCTGATGCCCACCGGGCAGCCCGGACGAGGACGAGGCCATCGCTGGGTGTTCGCGCAGTTCGGCGGCCAGCGGCAGGCCCCAGCGCCAGCTGGTTCCCACGCTCATGGCGCGGGTTCGGTTCCCGTCATCCGCTCGTGCACGAAGGCCCAGGTCGGCGACCTGGGCCTTCGTCGTTGCCCAGACCGACTCGATTGCCGCGCACAAGCTCCGCACCCGCTGCCCGCGCGCTGGAGACGGGGTCACGCGTCGCGACGCCTGACGATGAGTACCGAGAGTGCGACGGCGGCCAGCGGCCAGAGCGCGTACACGATCCAGGAGCCGGGGACGGTTGCGGAGTGTCCCAGGGATCCGGGACCCGTCTCCCAGTTCTGGATCAGGCGCTTCCAGGCGGACAGGACCATCGCGTGGTTGACCTCCGCCGACCAGCGGGCGCTCTCCGAGAACATCGGGGGCAGCATCAAGAGGGTGAAGACGCTGGTGGCCACGGTCGCAGCACTGTGTCGGAGCAGTACGCCGAGGCCCAGACCGATCAGTGCGCAGACCGGGGCCAGCAACGCGGATGCCACCAGCGCCCGGAGCACCCCGGGGTGGGTGAGCGGGACTCCGGCATGCCGCTCGTCGAGGATGGTCCGGGAGACGAGGAAGGAGCCGGTGGAGACGACCGTGCCGACCGCGGTCCACAGCACGGCGGTCACGGCCGCCTTGGCCAGCACCACCTCGCCGCGGGCGGGCACGGCCACGGTGGTGGTGCGGATCAGGCCGCTGCTGTACTCGCTCACGACCGTGAGGGCGCCGCTGACGCCGGAGACGAGCGTCAGCGTCCAGTAGCCGGCCGGCGGATAGGCCAGGTGCGGCAGGAAATCAGCGGGGCCCGAGCCGGCGGTGTCGGCAGCCAGCGTGGCCACGGCGGAGGACCCGATGACGAACAGGGCGGTGAGCGCGACCGTCCACGAAGTGGAGCGCAGGGACCGCAGCTTGATCCACTCGGAGGCGAGCAGGTCGCGGAAACGGGCCGCGGGCGGCCTGGTGACATGGGTGGCCGGGCGGACGGCGGCGCGTGTGGTCATCGGGGTCGTCCTGCCCGGTACTCGACGCTGTCGGCGGTGAGTTCCGTGAAGGCCGCCTCCAACGAGGCGGTGCGGGTGGTCAGTTCGTCCAGTCGGATGCCGTTCTCGAAGGCCAGCGCTCCGATCCGGTCGGCCGGGAGTCCGGTCACGGCAAGCTTCTCGGCGCCCGCCGGGCCCTCCGGTTCGACCGTGGCACCCGCCGCCGTGAGCACGGCGGCCAGTTCGGCGGTCTGCGGCGTCCCCACCCTGACGCTGCGAAGAGTGCCACGGGCCGCGAAGTCCTCCACCGACTCGGCGGCGATCAGCCGGCCCCTGCCGATGACGACGAGTCGGTCGGCGGTGTTCGCCATCTCGGACATCAGGTGGCTGGAGAGGAAGACGGTGCGTCCTTCGGCCGCCAGGCGCCGGAAGAGCCGGCGTACCCAGAGCACGCCCTCCGGGTCCATGCCGTTGATCGGTTCGTCGAAGACGAGCACGGGCGGATCGCCGAGCAGGGCGGTGGCGATCCCGAGCCGCTGCTTCATGCCGAGGGAGAAACCGCCGATGCGACGGTTCGCCACGTCGGCGAGCCCCACTTCCCGAAGCACCTCGTCGACCCAGCTCCGACCGATGCCGTTGCTGCGGGCCAGGGCGGACAGGTGGGCGGCGGCGCTTCGGCCGCCGTGGACCTGGCCGGCGTCGAGGAGGGCGCCGGCGTGCCGCAGTCCGCGCGGGTGGTGGTGGAACGGGACGCCGCTGACGGTGGCGGAACCGCTGGTGGGCGCCTCCAGGCCGAGGATCATCCGCAGGGTGGTCGACTTGCCGGCTCCGTTCGGGCCGAGGAATCCCGTGACCTGACCCGGCCGCACCGTGAAGGACAGCTGCTCGACGGCCGACTTGCCGCCATGGCGCTTGGTGAGTTCGTTGACTTCGATCACGGTCACCACGCTGCCGCGGGACCTCCGTCCGGGCATGGGGCCGTGGGCGGCAATCGTGTGGCCGGGGTGGCCCGTGGGCGTACGTCCCCGGGCGGATGCCGCGCGGGGGGCGGCCGGTTAGCCTCACGGAGTGGACCCCATGACGATCAACCCGTTGCCCCCGCGCACCGCGGCCGCGTTTCCCCTGTGGGCACACGCCCGATGACGAGGACGAGGACCATGGCATGGGCCGGGGGCGTCTCGTACCTCCTCGTGGTGGGGCTGCTGGTGGGGGGCGCGACGCGGGCCTCGGGCACGGTCCACGCGGTGGGTTCGCTGCTGGCGGTGAGTCTGCTGACCGGCGTGGCCCGGCGGACCCCCCTCCTGGCTCTGGGCCTGGCGCTCTTCGGGTCCACCGCGGTGGTGCTGGGCACTCCGGTCACGGTGCACGAGAACCTGGCGGCTTCGTACCAGGGGAAGTTCCTGTCGTACCTGGCGGTGGACATCGTCCTGGGCTTCATCGTCGCCACCTGCACGCGGCGGGCCGCGATCGCGTCCGTGTCCGTGGCCTTCGGCGTGCAGCTCGTGGTGATCGGGACCTTCGCACACGGGGACAACCTGACCGTCAACGGCGTGATCGCGCTCTTGGCGATGGCCGCGTCGTGCCTGGTCGGCCTGCTGAGCCGGGAGCGCCGCGCACACTCGGCGGCGCTGCGCGCGCAGGAGGTGACCGAGGCCGTGACCGCGGAACGGCTGCGGATCGCACGGGAGTTGCATGACATGGTGGCGCACAGCATCGGCATCATCGCCATCCAGGCCGGCGTGGGGAGCCGGGTCATCCAGACCCAACCGGCGGAGGCGCACGAAGCCCTGCGTGCCATCGAGGCCACCAGCAGGGAGACCCTGGCGGGCCTGCGGCGCACGCTGGCGTCGCTCCGCCGGACCGGTCAGGGCACGGCGACGACCTCCGAGCCCTCACCGCTCACGCCCCCACCGGGCCTGGCGGACATCGACCGGCTGGCGGAGGCCACCTCGGGCGCGGGGGTACACGTCGAGGTGCGCCGCGGCGGGGCACCACGCCCGCTGCCTGCGGACATCGACCTGTCCGCCTACCGCGTCATCCAGGAGGCGCTGACCAACGTCGTCCGCCACGCGGGCACCGGGAGTTGCCGGGTCGCCATCGACTACGGGGACGAGGAACTGTCCGTGGAGGTCGTCGACGACGGGCACGGCGCCAACGGGCACGGTGCACCCCACGGCTTCGGCCTCGTCGGCATGCGGGAGCGGGTGGCCCTGCTGCACGGCCACCTCAGTGCCGGGCCGCGTCCCGAGGGCGGCTTCCGGGTGGCGGCCCGGCTGCCGTTGCCCACACCCGTCGATGTTCCGGTGGAGGCCCGATGACCGACGTTCCCCGTCCCGTACGGGTCGTCCTCGCCGACGACCAGCCGCTGGTGCGGTCCGGCCTGCGGGTGCTCATGGCCGATCACCCGGACCTGCTGGTGGTCGGCGAGGCCGCCACCGGCACCGAGGCAGTCCGACTGGTCGCGGAGAACGGCCCCGATGTCGTGGTGATGGACATCCGCATGCCGGGCATGGACGGAATCGAGGCCACCCGCCGGATCACCGCCGGCCCTGCAACGACCCGGGTCCTCATCCTGACCACCTTCGACGAGGACGACCACGTCTACGGCGCCCTCCGCGCGGGCGCGAGCGGATTCGCGGTCAAGGACATGGCACTGGAGGACATCCTCGCGGCGGTCCGCGTCGTGGCCGCCGGCGACGCACTGATCGCCCCGGGTGTGACGCGCCGTCTGATCGCCGACTTCGCCGCCCGCCCCCAAGCCGCCCCCGTAGGCGTCCCGCGCCCGGTCGAGGGCATCACGGAACGGGAACGGGAGGTGCTGGTCCTCGTGGGACGCGGCCGTTCGAACACCGAGATCGCGGGGGACCTCTTCATCACGGTGGCCACCGCCAAGTCCCACGTATCCCGCCTGCTCACCAAACTCGGCGCCAGGGACCGCGTCCAGCTCGTGATCACCGCCTACGAGGCGGGGCTCGTCACACCGTCCCACGGCTGACGCCCCTGGGCCCCCGCAGGGGGCGCCGGCCGAGTGGTGCCTCCGGCGACCACCTCTCATCCAGCCGTCACGCCCCGCGGAAAGAGGGGCGCCAGAAGACGAGGAGGTAAAGCATCGGGCCGGCGACACGGCAGAAGCCGACCCCCCAGGGCTCCGGCAGTCCGGTCAGGCCGTACACACCGCTGATGCCCATGCCGATCCCCAGGAGCACGAAACCCGGCGTCCAGCAGCGCACCGCCCACCGCGGGCCACGAGCCACCCACGCGGGAGCCCCCTCGGGGTGACGCCGCCACTTCCAGGCGGTCCACGCCACCAGCGGCCCGAAGAACAGCAGGGCGACATCGCCGAGCACGTCCCACAGCCGATCCATGCTCCCCTCCCGCGGCGCCCGGCTCCGAGCCGCACGCCGCGGGAGAGCGCCCTGTCGCCTTGCCCAGCCACCAGGAAGGGTCTCGACGCGCCGGGCAGTGAAGCCACGGCCAGCACGGGTGCCGCGAACCGGTGGACGAGGGGACAAGACCGTCCCGCTCGTCCGTGGCCCCGCCTCGGCGCAGGGCCGAGCATGCCGCCCCGCGCCGGGGAACACATTGCCGGGTTCCGGCAGCGTTGGCGCACGCAGACAGACGGCTCGGCCCCTGACGCGGCCGTCCGCGGCCTCGGTAGGGTCGCCCTGCTGCGGCGCCCGCCGTACGGCGTCATCACCCTCGGCACAGCTGCCCGCACGGCCGCGCTGTGCCCGCACCCCAGGAGTCGCCTCCCATGACGTGGCAGTGGATCGGCCTCGCGTTCTTCTCCCTCACGGTGCTGCCGGCGGGCCTGGCCATGGCCTTGAACCGGGTCCCCGAGCGTCTGCGCCGCCGACTGGCTCCCGTACGACCGCGCGGCTGGGCCATCCTGCTGATCTATGCCACCGCCCCCGCCAACTCGCTCCCCCGGATAGCCGGCGCCTCCCCCGACATCACGCTCGGCTGCACGGCAGTCGGCGGTGTACTCGCCATCGCCGGTTGCCTGTTTCTGAGCCTCACCGCCCCCACCCGTCAGCACCGCCCGGTCGCAACCACGCGCGAAGGCTCCTGACCCCGTGCCCACAACGGCACCTCGGACCAGCCGCGCGCGGCGTGAGGCGGTCTCACTCACCGCCTGGTGGGCCGTGCTCACCCTGGCCCTCTGGCTCCTGGGACACGCGACGGGCCACCCGGCCGGCCTCACGGCGAGCGCCGCGTCCGCCGCAGTGATGGTCGCCATCGGCGAAACCGGCGACTGGGCCCGCCGACGTCGGAAGGCGCGGCGTCACCCACCGGAGGAGCCCGACGCCTCCACCGGCCCCTGAACGGAAGCCCGTGCCGCAACGTGCCCGTAGGCGCGGTGCACAACGGTCACCAAGGGCTTCGCCGAATCGACCGACGCGAGGCTGCCCATAGCCTTCTCGCAGGTCAGACGGTGTGCACCCGCCCAAGCATCAGGTGATTCCCCCACTCGTGGCGCGGGTTCGATTCCCGTCATCCGCTCGCGGGAGAAGGCCCGGGTCAGCGACCTGGAGCTTCGTCGTTCTCCGATCACTCCACGCCCTCACCCCGATCGATCGGGCCGTCTCGCTAAGATGACCACCCGCCACACAAACACATGTACGAGCGGGGGCTCGGGGTGCGGAACGTCGATCTGGACGTCTCGGAGGACGGCCTGACCAGGCTGGCGGACGATCTCGACGAGATGCAGCGGCATCTGGAGCAGCAGACCCGTCTGATGGACGAGGTCGTCGACAGGATCGCCGCAGGCTGGCAGGGGCCCACCGCCACCGCGTACCGCTCGCTGCATCGTGGTGTGGCCGAGGACGCCGTGCGCATCCGCCAGGTGATGGTCCTCCTCGAAGCGGCCATGCGTGCCTCGCGCGACGGCTTCACCGAGCAGGAACTCGACACCCTGGCCCGGATCCGGCGGATGCAGGAGGGCGAGGACGTGTCCGCCGCCGCGCGCGACCTCACCGTGCCCGACCCGGCACCCGCACCGGACAGCAGCCATCCTCAGAGCCGCATCCTGGACGTCTGAACCACGGGGGATCAACAGCATGTCGGACGAAGACCGGATCACCGTCGACTTCGCCACCCTGCAACGCCTTTCGAGCGACCTGGAGGACATCCTCCGCGCCCTCAACGAGAAGCTGGACACGTTGTATGGGCGGGCCGCGAAGGTCGTCCTGAGCTGGGACGGCGAGGCCCGGGAGGCGTTCATCGACGAGCTGGACAAGTGGAGCCACTCCGCCGACGACCTCAAGGCGGCCCAGGCCTGGCTCCATGAGGTCGTGGTCAAGGGGCACCTCAACTACGCCGCGGCCAACCGGTCGGTGCTCGAAGGTTGGGGAGGCGGCGCCTGATGGCCGGTCCCATCGCCCCCGCCCCGTCACCGAGCGGCAGCGGCAGTGGCGCCATCGACGTCCAACCGAGCGACCTCTGGTCGGTCTCCGGACGGGTCGCCGCCCAGCAGGACTTCCTGATGCGCGGTGCCCACAAGCTCCTGGAGGAGCTGCGTGAATACCCCGACGCCGGGGGCGCGGGCAGTGAGGCCCAGAAGTTCGCCCGGGCGTACAAGAAGATCGGCGACCGCTGGCTGGAGGTCTGGGGCCGCTCCGTGCTCAGCGTCGGCGGCGTCGCCGTCGGGTTCACGGAGACGGCCAACGCCTACACCCAGGCGGACGCGGCGACCCATCCCAAGCCGGGAACAACCGCCGAGCAGCGCCCACGCCCCGCCGTCATCGACCAGGCCCCGAAGTTCGGTGGGATACCGGACATCAAGTGGGGTGACGACGACGGCGGCGACGACATCCTGCGCGGACTGATGGAGGGCATCCCCGAGATCGTCCGGGACGTCCTCCAACCGCTGTGCAAGCACGTGTTCCGGGTCGGCAGGGTGGCGGACGTCCATCCCTTCCCGCAGCAGCACTACCTCAACTCCCTGTGCCACAGCTAGATGAACGTCTCCATCACGGCGTCACTGGGGGCGGACCAGCTCACCCAGGCCGTCAGTGCCGTCACCAACCACCAACAGGCCGACTGGGAAGCCGCCATGCGGACCTTCTGCAGCGCCCTGTGGGGAGGGACGGCATGGGGCCAACAGCGCGTCGGGTACCAGTGGGCACAGACCGCCAACTCCGGCCCCGGCACGCCCCACACCCCCACCGGCAGCGAGCCCGTCCTGGCCGTGCTCAAGGACACGGCCGACACCCTCGCGACCATCCTGCGCGAGTACGCCGAGGCCGCCGTCGACCTGAACCGCGACGTCGCCGATGAACTCCACCGCGCCATGTGGAAGGCCGCCAAGGAGATCATCGACGACCTGGCCAAGCCCAAGGACCCCAAGAGCATCATCGGCACCGTCACGAACGTGATCGGCAAGGGCGTGGGCCTGGTCCTGTCCTTCGACGTCAAGACCGTCCTGAACATCGACACGGCCAAGCTCAACCGGATCGTCGACACCTACACCGGCAAGCTGGGCGCGCTGACCACCCGCGTGGAGGCACTGAAGGAGCCCCTGGACGAGGCCTACCTGAGCGCCCCCAAGTTCGAGGCCGGCGTCGCACGGGCCCACGGCTTCGGCACACGGGCGCTGGAAGAGTTCAAGGAATCGAAGGTCTGGCTGAAGGTCGACTCGAACGGCGACTACGACCTGAACCTCGCCGCCAACGAGTACTTCGAGGGCGGCCATACGCTGGACAAACACGTCGGAAAGACGGACGAGCAACTCGCACAGCGCCTGCGCGACCAGCAGTCGGGCGGTCCGACGCAGGCGTGGCCGTACGGCAAGCCGTACCCCGGCAGCTCTTCGGCCTTTCCCAGCTACCAGCGGGCAGAAGACCTGACCGAGTACACCCTCAACAAGAACAAGGCCGCCATCGACGCATGGATCAAGGGCCCACCACCGGCGACCGACGGAGAGGTCGAGAAGTTCCGTGCGGACGCCCCGAACGGCGAGACCAGCGGTCGCAGCGTGTTCAAGCAGCCGGTCGACCCGAGCGACCCGAAGTCCGGCTACAAGCAGGGAGGGATCGATGCCAAGGCATACGACGTGAACGGCATCGAGACCCGCATCAGGTACGACAGCAGCCGTAACCCGCCCTTCACGGTCATGACCTCGATGCCCTGCAAGTCC